>JBLJAX010000032.1:0-15733 GCA_047637795.1 Erysipelotrichaceae bacterium
AAATCACTGAAATCAATCATGCGTGTCATCAGAATGATTGGTCAAAGAATATAGCTGTGGATGTTTATGGTAAGCGATTGGGAATCCTAGGCTTTGGTCACATTGGAAAAGGTGTTGCATTAAGGGCAAAAGGATTTGCAATGGATGTTCTTGCTTATGATGTTAATCCAGACCATGCATTTGCATCGAATCATGGGATTCGCTATACAAATTTAGATGAGATCCTTACAAGCTGTGATTTCATAAGCATTCACTTACCTCTATTACCCGAGACAAGATATCTCATCAATAAAGAAGTGCTTGCTAGAATGCGTAAGAATGCGATCATCATCAATACTGCTCGAGGTGGAATCATTGATGAAGATGCACTCTATGAGGCGTTGGTAAACAAACAGATTTATGGAGTAGGTTTAGATGTCTTTGAACGTGAACCGGCTGGGGATTCTCCACTTATGAGTCTTCCAAATGTCATCGCTGGTTCACATACAGCTGCTTCTACGGAAGGCGCAGTTGAAAACATGAGTAATTTTGCAGTTGTGAACTTACTCAATGATTTAAGAAACAAAGGAGTTATTTAATGGACAAGATTGATATCATTAAGAAATTGATGGATGAGAAATTGGTTGCGGTCATTCGTGCTGAATCAAAGGAACAAGGCATCAAGATCGTGGATGCCGTATATCGTGGGGGCATTAAGTTTTTAGAAGTCACAATGACCGTTCCGGGTGCAGTTTCGATTATTGAAGAACTTACACGTGTTTACAAAGACAAAGATGTGGTCATTGGTGCTGGAACTGTTCTCGACCCAGAAACCGCCCGTGCGTGCATCCTTGCAGGAGCACAGTTTGTTGTGGCCCCAAGTTTGAACCCAGATGTAGTACGCTTATGCAATCGATATCGTATTCCAATCATCCCAGGTGCCGCAACGGTTAATGAAATCATTGCTTGTCTTGAACTCGGTGTCGATATTGTTAAATTATTTCCTGGAAACCTGTTTTCACCGAAAGGCATCAAGGACTTCAAAGCACCCTTGCCTCAAGCCAATTTTATGCCAACAGGTGGCGTGAACATTGAAAACATTCGTGAATGGATTCAAAGTGGTGCAGTAGCGGTTGGCATTGGTGGAAATCTAACAGCCGGTGCAAAAACAGGTGATTATGATGCTGTTGTTCGCGAAGCACAAAAGTTCGTAGAAGCGATTCGATGAAAAATATTGAGATGGTCTTCTTTGATATGGATGGATGTTTGGTTGATAGTGAATATCTCTATATCCAACTTTGGAAGCAGGTTTTCGATCAATATCAGATTCCAATTGGACTCGAAGAAATAAACAGTTGGCGCGGGCGTAGTTACCTGGATATCGTGGATATCATCAACGAACATACCCATAATTTTGACTTTGCGATGTCGCTAAGGGATATTCGTGACCGATTGTTTTGGGAGAAACTTGCACTGGGTGAAGTACAATTGAAACCTTATGCTCTTGAGATCTTAGATGATTTGGATCACAAAGGAATTCCTTATGCCTGTGTCACATCGACATTCAAAGTTAAAGCAAAACGAATTTTAGAACATTTTAATCTTATTGATCGCTTTCAGTTCGTTCTTTATGGTGATCAAGTTAAAATGACGAAGCCCGATCCAGCTTTGTATTTAGAAGCCACTACATTGTCAGGTATTAATAAAGAAAAAATACTTGTATTTGAAGACTCTTATCATGGAATTGTTGCATGTAATCGAGCGGATTTGGACGTTGTTTATGTTCCGGATCGTAATTTAATCGACCCAAGCGGACTAAAGATATTTCATACTGTTTCAGATTTTAGTGAAGCGATGAAGATCATCGCACCGATGATGAAGTGATATCACAAGATGTTGGTGTTTGCCCATCCCAAGGTCATTGTTAAATCATGAAAAAGATTGGAAATTTGCTCAAGCATGTCTCCAATTTTTTCAAATTTGGAATATTGAGAAAGGAAATCAACTATAATAATTGATATGAAAACAATAATTTCCATTGATATTGGCACAACCAATCTTAAAGCAGGTCTATATGATTTAGAAGGGCATCTGATGCATGTTTCATCGCGTCCAGTCCAACTTAAGGAAACGATTCAGGGAGAAATATCATTTCATCCCGATACGGTATTGGCGTCGTGTTTTGATTTGATTCAAGAAATGTTGAATCGTGTACCTAATGATGAAGTTGTCTTATCTTTAGGCTCTGCCATGCATACCTTTATGGTTCTGGATGCGCATGATCGTGCGGTCAGTGAATGCTTGATTTTCTCAGACCAACAAGCCAAAGATCATGTGGAAGCTTTCCGTGATACGTATGAACAGATGCAGATATTCCAACATACAGGAACGCCTTTGCACACCATGTCCTGGATTCCTCGTATCTTATGGTTGAAATCAGAAGGTAAACTACAGACCAATGATCGTTTACTTTCGTTCAAGGAATATCTCTTATTACGCTGGTTCAATCAACGTATCATCGATGTATCGGTTGCCGCATCCAGTGGTTTATTGAACATCCACTCACATACTTGGCACGAACCCTTAATCGATGCCTTAGGCATTCAAACATCACAACTATCCAATCCTGTACCGATCACGCATCATTTCGAAGTCGATTCAAAGCTATTTAATCGACAGTTGACGGTCGTTGTTGGCGCAAGCGATGGACCCTTATCAAGTTTAGGGACGACTCAAAATGATCAAGCTCGAACGTTGACCGTCGGCACATCTGGTGCGATTCGTCGCTTCAGTCGAACTCCCATTTTGAATCCCAAGGCAAATCATTTCTGTTATGCCTTTAGTCAAGATCACTGGATCGTGGGTGGACCTACGAACAATGGTGGTAATGTCATCGAATGGGCAATGAAGCAATACGCACTTAAAACAGATAAACCCTATGAAAAGCTTGAATCACTCTTAAAACAAACAACTCAAAATGATTTGATTTTCCTACCATACTTATTTGCGGAACGCGCACCATTGTGGTCCAATGATGCGAAAGGAATGATGTGGGGATTGACGCATCTCACCACTCCCGATGATCAATTGATCGCAGTCGTAGAAGGCATAACGATGAACCTGAAGGCAATAGCCAATAGTTTTGATACAGGCAATGAACCCTTGTATGTCAGTGGTGGCCTGAGTAAGATTGAAGCTTGGGTTCAGCTCTTAGCCAATGTCTTTGCGACAGATGTATTTGTGGATGATGGAGCGAATGCGGCTTTAAAGGGTGCCTATCATGTGGCACGAGCAGCGCTTGGAATAAGCGCTATGTTTACAGAAGAGAAATCTCAATCGGAATCGCATCTTGAACCACAAGCTAAAGCTGTGGAATATTACACAAAAAAACAACAGCGTTTTGAAACACTGTTGCATGCATTCTTGAACATCGCTTAAGCGGTGTTTTATTTTACTTTGACAGAGACGTTGCCACTTGTCATATCCACAGTGTAACGTGCATCTCCTTCAAGATAGATTGGATCATCCGAATCACCTGTGTAGTCAAAGCTTGGTGTGAAGTTTCCGGATGTCTTATCCACATCGAATTGGAAACCTTCGGTTTGGCTCAGAATGAGTTCGGCATTGCCGCTGGTCATTTCTAGTGCCAATTGCTCAGGCGCATCCAAGTGTGTATCCAAACTGAGATTTCCACTGGTCATGTCGATTTGAATCATATTTGAGAAAGAACCTGTTGTGCGAAGTTCGCCCGAGGTCATTTCGACGCGAAGATCTTCACCCATGACATCGGTCAGGCGTGTGTTGCCACTGGCCATGGTCATATTCAAACGTGAGATGTTTGCGTTTGAAAGTCTAAGTTCACCGGATGTCAAATCAATAATCATGTCTTTAGTATTCACATCTGATAACTTATGACTGCCAGAAGTCAGGTTCAAGATGATTTCTTCATAATCACTTTGTGGAACTTGAAGTTCTAAGTATGTCAAAGGGGTACGATATAAGAAGAACCAAACATTGTTTTTGTTTTTACTGCGGATCGTGAGTTTGCCATTGGACGCATCAATCGAGGCATACTTCGATGAACTCAAACCTTTTTCTGCTTTCTCAAGCACGTGGATCATACCATCCGTGCTGGGTATTACAGTAATACCACCACTGATCCAGTCAATCTGAATGGATTGAACTTCAGCGTCAAAGCTCAAGTCTTGAACAACTTCCAAGTTTTTCGGATCATTCATACTTTGAATCAAGGAACCGCCATCTCTAAACATCATGAAGAGATAGATGGCTGCAACTAAGATTAAAGCCCACAATAGGATTTTGAGTACATTCAGGATACTACGCATCATTTCTCCTTCCCAAAGCGACCAAAGCTTTGATGATATTGAAGAGTGCAGATGCGATGATGAAGATGATCCAGGAATAATGCCAGATCATTTGCGTGAAGCTGACATACAAGTAGATGGCTGTGACGATCAACCAATAGGCTGAACTCAAACTTGCACTCAAACTATCCTCGTGTTGTTTCTTGCTTTTCCATTCTTTGAATTCTTCAATCATCGTTTCTTCTTCTTTTTGATATTTCGGTTTGCTTGCGCCATTGTAGACCAACAAACCCGTCGCAATCGCAATGAACATAAACATCAAGACAAGGCCGAGTGTCCCATTGCCATACATCTCAGAGGTCGCAATCAAGATCATTGGACTGAGGATGTACATCATGACAGCGATGGCTACCAAACGTGCACTGCGTTTACGCTCTTCAGGACTGATGCTAGAAAGCACATGACGTTCTTTCAAACCTTCAGTCAATTCACTGAGATCGCCAATCGATGCGATTACGAAGTTGTAAGCTTCTTCTTCGGTTTTTCCTTGAGTGCACTGATCATTGTATTTCTCAATGAGGTTTGCAATGAGTTCTTCCTGCATTTCAATGGATTTTTTTGTTTTTGGTACATTTTCAAAGGAGCGGTTGATGTAAGCTCTTAATTTCTGGATCATATGTCCTCCTAGATCAATTGATCGATCAGTGCTTTTGCACTTTCCCAATCGACTTTATTTTGTTGGTATACTTGACGTCCTTCATAGGTGATGGTGTAGTAGCGACGACGCGCTCCTGTTGCCTCATCTCCCCAGTAAGATGCGATCAAGCCAGCTGTTTCCAAACGTCGGAAGGCTGAGTAGAGCGTGGCTTCTTTTAATTCAAATAAGTTGTTTGTTTTCTCCTGTATGGATTTATTGATTTCATAACCATAACTATCTTTCTCAATTAATAGTTTTAAGATGATGGTCTCGGTATGTCCACGCAAGAGATCGGATGTGATGCTCATGGCGTATCTCCTCTCGCAATACTATAATACAAATAGTTACTTCGCCTGTCAAGGTATATTATTAAAAATAGTATATATTTTTTCATGGTAATGTTTGAATGCTTTAAAATGAACGACACCATACGCAAAAGAAGTCTTTTGATACGACTCATTGACAAAAAGAAAGGACGCCTATGAAAGCATCCTTTCTTTTCGTTTCTTGTGGATATTATGAATAAGATTCATGATGAGAAACCCGAATAGGATTCCACTTAAGTCTATGAACATGTCTGTAATGGCCATGGCTCTTCCCGGAATGAAGCTTTGAACGGTCTCATCGATTACAGGAACCAAGCATGCTAAGTAAAGTGGAATGGGATTTTTTAAATCAAATGCACTTTGCTTTACCAAAACACCAAGGATAAAGAACTCTGTGAAGTGAGCTGCTTTACGAATCAAGAAACTCAGAAGTTGACGTTCGATATCAATTCCAATATTGGATAATAGGGACTGTATCGTTGTGGTGATCATTCCGCTTTGAAGACTGGATCGTGACCCATCCTGTAGTGAAAAGGATAGGATGACGATAACCCATAAAATACTTAGTATTGGAAATAGCAGTTTGTCGTGCTTGTGTCGTTTTGTCATAGGAAGTCGATGCCCTCAATGCTATAATTATAGCGTGAAAACTCTAGACCTCAAAAAAATAATCTTTGACTTCATGCTTGTGATTACAGGTAATTTCCTATTGGCAATTGCGGTTCATACCTTTATCTTACCGTATGAGATTCTATCGGGTGGTGTAGCTGGAATTGCGGTCTCTGTTTCACGCTTAACGGGTGTCCGCTCGGACTTGATTATAACGATCTTGATTTGGGTGTTGTTTGCTTTGGGTGCCTTTTTCTTGGGTAAGAAGTTTACCGTTCATACCATTTCAAGCAGTATTTTATATCCCATCTTTCTTAATGTATTGGCGGCAAATCCAATTCAAGTAAACATCGATCCACTTTTGGCAAGTCTTTATGCAGGTTTGGTTGCAGGTTTTGGGATTGGTTTAGTGTTTCGTACAGGGGCTTCGACGGGGGGGATGGATATACCACCCTTGATCATCCATAAATATACCAATATTGATTTAAGTCAATTGGTACTCATCGTAGACTTATTAACGGTCTTGTTGGGTGTGTTTGTGTATGGTATTGAAGCGGTTTTATTGGGCTTCATATCCGTATGGGCAACCTCGATTGCGATCAATCGTGTCTTGGTTTTTGGTGGTCAAGAAGCGCGTTCTGTCATGATTATTACGGATAAAGTGGATGAAGTTGTGCATATGATTGATACGGTTTTAGAAAGAGGGTCAACCTTGTTGGAAGCACAAGGTGGCTACACACGTGAACAGCGACAAGTTGTATTAAGTGTCATCAATATGACGCAGTATCCAGAGTTGATTAAGCAATTGAATCTTATTGATCCACAGGCATTTGTCATTGCGACGGAGGCGACGGAAGTGAAGGGGAATGGATTCTCCTTTGATTACAAGGTTTAGCGAACTGGATAAAAACCAGTTTTTTTAAGGGACTGTCTTAAGTTTAAATTAAGCTTGCTATGCTATAATAGGGCTAATTGGAGATACTATGATTAAACTCAGTAATGTTTCAAAAACGTATAAAAATGGTGTCAACGCACTTTACAATATCAATCTATTTATCGATCAAAGTGAGTTTGTTTACATCATCGGTCCAACAGGCTCAGGGAAGTCCACTTTGATTCGTCTATTGGATGCGGAAGAGAAACCAACCAAGGGAAATGTTGAAGTGGCTGGGATTAATGTTGGTTTATTAAGACATGGTAAGGTGCCTTATTATCGTCGACATATTGGTGTTGTATTCCAAGATTTCAAACTCTTGGAACGTAAGACGGTGTTTGAGAATGTTTTGTATGCATTGGAAATCACGCACATGAAACCACTCGATGCACGTCAACGTGTACGTGAAGTTTTACAGTTGGTTGATTTGAGTGAGAAGTCGAGTCACTATCCCGACCAACTCTCTGGTGGTCAACAACAACGTGCGGTTATTGCACGAGCGATTGCGAATAAACCTAAGATTTTAATTGCGGATGAACCCACGGGGAACTTGGATCCCAAGAAGTCTGGTGAAATCATCAAGCTTTTAGAGAAAATAAATCATGAAGAAAAAACAACGATCTTAATGGTCACACATGATATCGGAATCGTGAATCAATTTAAAAAGAGAACGATTGCCTTGGAAGCAGGGCATATCGTAGCAGATATGGCTGAAGGAGGATACATTCAACATGAATCGCATCATTCGGCCGTTTAAAGAAGGTTTTGTGGGCTTGATTCGTCATTTGGCGATGAGTTTTTCATCTATCATGGCGGTGATGATCACCTTGACCATCGTTTCACTTTTCGTTATGCTTACGGTCAATATCCAAGAGATCACCAAATCCATTGAGGCGAAGGTTCAAATTCACGTTCAAATAAAGAATGATGTGGAACTACCAGGTATTGGTGAGCTGGAACGTTCGATTCGTGCAATGGATGGGGTTGTGGAAGTTGTTTTCTCAGATAAGGATAAAGAATTAAATCAATTCATTGATGCTTATGGTGAAGAAGGTAAGATCTTTGAGATGTATCGTGGTGAGAAGAATCCACTGCGAAATGCGTTCATTATCGAAGTTGAAGATGCGAATACCATTGATTCAATCTCTAAACGTGTTGAACGTTTGGATGGGATTGAAAGTGTGAATTATGGTGGTGTCAATGCGATCAAGTTGGTGGATATTCTCAACTCGGTCCGTGATTCTGGTTTCATTCTTGTCGGTTTCTTAGGGTTTTTGGCTTTGTTTCTAATTGCGAATACCATTAAAATGTCGATTCATTCACGGATCCATGAAATTTCAATCATGCGTACGATTGGCGCAACCAATGGTTTCATTCGTGCACCTTTTGTCATTGAAGGAATATTGATTGGCTTTCTTGGGGCGATTGCGCCTGTACTCATCAGTATCTTTGGTTATCAATATCTCTACAATGCGATGGGCGGTATCCTCTTGAGTAATCTTTTTATCTTAAGACCCGTTTTCCCTTTTGTTTATTACCTATCCTATCTCTTAGTTCTTTTGGGCATCTCTGTAGGCTTGTTTGGTAGTTATATTTCCGTAACACGTTATCTGAGGGTCTATCGATGAAACGAATGGCGATCTTCATTGTTGTATTTGTCATGGTGATATTGAATACGAGTCCAATATCGTTTTTTGCCTATGACTTTGACAATGAGGAAACGTATTACGCAAGCTTGTGTTCGTCTACTGAGGCTGTAAACAATAAAGATGCGTGCAGTGCGTATCAGATCTATGTCAATGGTAAGGCGCAGAATGCGGCGAATGAACTGACGAATCTAAGAAATGAACTTAAGGATGTTAAGTCGAACATCTTGAAATACGCAGCGCAGGTTACGGAATATCAAAAACAAATCGATCGGCTTAATGCATCGATTGCAAATATTGAGTTGTCTATTAAATTAAGTGAAGAATCCATCGCGGAACTCACTGAGAACATCAATATTCGTGAAGCAAACATCAAAGAGATCGATACGTTTATTCAAGATCGCATGGTGAACATGCAATCGTTTGTTTACTTGAACTCCTATATTGATTTCATTGTTGGGGCATCGGATTTTGTGGATCTGGTTCGAAGAATCGAAGGCATCAACGATATCACACAGGCTGATAAATCAGAGATTGAGCGCTTAACGGAAGAAGTCAACGCTTTCAATGCGGATAAAGAGGAGCTTGAGCGACAAGTTCAGGTGCTTGAAGATAACAAACTAAATCTCGTGAAGAACAAGGAAACTGCAATTGGGCTCCAAGATGCGGTTGAAACGATCTTACTGGAATATCGTAATTTGGAAGCGGAGTTGATGGCTAAAGAAAGTTATGCGGCGGCCAATCTCAAAGATATTCAGAGTCAATTAAAATCCATCGCATCTTCATTAAACAATGTCATCGCATCACCCGGTTGGGTTCGACCCATCAATGGTGGTTTCAGAATCTCGGCTGGGGTTTGGACTTATCCGTTTGGCGGTACCCATTTGGGTGTCGATTTTGCGGCTCCGGTTGGGACAGATCTAAGAGCGGTTGCCAATGGAGTTGTCATTTACAGTACAAATGCTTGTCCAACATGGGGGTATTACGGAAATACCTGTGGATCACCAGGGGTGAATCGTGGTGGCAATCAGGTTTATCTCTTGGTTTCTGTCAATGGGGGAACCTATGGCATCATCTACATGCATCTTGAGAAAGATACACCAATCAGTTCAGGACAAATCATCAATCAAGGGGATTCCATCGGTAAAGTGGGTTCTTCAGGAAGTTCAACGGGTCCACATTTGCATATTGAGGTTCATTACTTAGGAACAAAGAGCATTTCCGATTATGCTTCGTCTTGGAATGGTGATTTAGGTTTTGGTAATAATTGGGGTAACTCTGGTCTGAGTTCACGTTGTGATTATAATGGTAATCGAGCACCATGTCGCGAGAATCCTTTAACGATATTCGGAGTCAGTTACGGTCAAAGTTATTAGTGTTGTAAAAGTAAGAATGCTTGAGGAAGAATTATGAGTGAGAAAAAAATAAGAATACCCGTTGAACGCTATGAATGGCCGGATGAACGTCGTCTAAAACGTCAACGTCGTTTACGTACACTTTTCATAACGATCGGATTGATTGTCGCATTTGGTTTTGGCTATGTCGTTAGAACAGCCATGACCCCATTAACAACAAGCGTCACAAGCGATTTCGAACGCTTTGAAGCCATTTTTAATGTGCTCAAGGACGATTGGTACTTTAGTAAAGACTTGATCAATCCTGAAGATAAACTTATCAACGATGCCGTCAATGGCATGATTGAGAGCAGTGGTGATCCGCATACCGTCTATATGACAGCGGATGAAGTTCAAATGTTTGCGGAATCCATTGATCGTGGTTTTGTTGGAATTGGTGTTTCTTATTTTGATAATAATGGTACGTTCATCATCGAACGTGTTTTCATTGATTCACCTGCTGAGAGAGCAGGGGTTCAACCAGGGGATATCATTTATTCTGTGGATGGTGTATCAACGCTTGGTCTTACTTCAGATGAAATCGTTGATAGGGTTCGTGGTGAAGAAAACTCAATCGTAAAAATAGAGTTTCTAAGAGGTCAAGACATTGTGGCTCTGGATATTACGCGTGGCATCATTGCGAATACTGCGTTTGGTAAGATGTTGGAGAATGATGTGGCGTTCTTGGAAATCTACCAGTTTGGGACAAGTACGGCCACTGAAGTCAAACAGTATCTAGAAGTGTTCAAACAAGCGAATGCGAAGAAGATCATTATTGATCTCCGTGATAATGGAGGCGGTTATTTGACTTCTCTTGAAGATGTTGGAAGCATGTTTGTTCCCAAGGATGGAATCTTAATTAAACAAGAGCTCACGAGTGGGGATGCCTTGGTTTCTAAGTCTACAGGAAACATCATTCTTCCGTTTGAAGAAATTCTGATCTTAGTAAATGAAAATACAGCCTCTGCAGCTGAGGTTTTTGCGATTGCGGTGGAAGAGAATATTGGTTCTACGATTGTGGGTGTCTTAACTTATGGTAAGGGTACCGTTCAACAACAACGTCCGTTCTCGGATGGCAGTGCTTTGAAGTATACGGTTGCGGAGTGGTTCAGTCCTTTGGGTAATAAAATCAATGGTGTGGGCATCACACCGGATGTGATTGTGGCTCAACACGAAGTCATGCAGGAATCGTTCACATTGTTGGAAGAAGATGAAAGCTATGGCTTCGATCAAGTTGATGAATCGATTCGAGATGCGCAAGTCGCCTTGGATTTCTTGGACTATGATGTGGATCGTACGGATGGTTATTTCTCTGAAGCAACCTTAACGTCGATTCAAGCCTACCTTAAAGACAATGATTATATTGAACTCGAAGCGATTGTGAATAAAGCATTATTGGATACCTTACGTGCAGATGTGGTCCGTGAATGGCATTTGAATCCAACTAAGGATCTTCAGCTTCAAAAAGCTTTGGAACTTGCCTATGAATAAATTTGAACTGGTTTCACCCTACGAACCCTTAGGGGATCAACCTTCAGCCATCAAGAAGTTGGTTCAAGGCTTGAGAGAGAATAAGAGAGCGCAAGTTCTTTTGGGTGCGACCGGTACAGGGAAGACTTTTACAGTGTCGCAAGTGATTGCGGAAGTGAATCGTCCTACATTAGTATTTGTACACAATAAAACCTTAGCAGGTCAGCTTTATTCTGAGTTTAAGGAACTATTCCCTAACAATCGCGTCGAATACTTCGTTTCAAACTTTGATTACTACCAACCTGAAGCCTACGTGCCGAAGTCGGATACCTATATTGAGAAGACAGCGATGATCAATGAAGAACTGGACATGCTTAGAATGTCTTCTTTGAATGCGATCTTAGAACGCAGAGATACCATCGTCGTTGCCTCGGTCGCGTGTATCTACGCATCCAGTGATCCTTCTTTGTATCGTGATTTGTTTTTTTCCATCCATCAAAACGAAACCATCGATCGACAAGATTTGATTCGCAAACTTGTGGATCGCCAATACAGTCGGAACGACATGGAGCTCAAGCGCGGTACTTTCCGTGTCAAAGGAGATTCTATTGAAATCTCACTGGGATATACCGATCAATTCAATGTCCGCATCGAACTCTATGATGATGTCATCGAACGCATCACGGAAGTGGATCGTGTCAGTGGTAAGGTCTTGAATGCCTATTCCGTCTACAACATTTTCCCAGCCAATGAATACACCCGCTCCAAGGAACAAATGCTTGAGGCATGTAATAAGATAGAACGAGAACTCCACGAGCGCTTAAACGTTTTGGAAAGTGAAAACAAGCTTGTTGAGAAACAACGGCTTGAACAGCGCACACTCTATGATCTAGAGGCGTTACGTGAATTGGGTATGTGTTCTGGAATTGAGAATTATTCCATGCACATCGATGGTCGTAAACCAGGCCAAAGACCTTTTAACCTATTTGACTATTTCCCTGATGATTATCTTCTGGTTATTGATGAATCCCATGTCAGTGTTCCGCAAGTCAAGGGGATGTTCAATGGGGATCGGGCTCGTAAAACAACCTTGGTTGAATACGGATTTAGATTACCCAGTGCTTTGGAAAATCGACCCATGCGATTTGATGAGTTTGAGAAAATCATCAATCAAGTCATCTTTGTTTCCGCAACGCCGGGAGATTATGAATTGGAACTCACCAATCATGAAGTTGTGGAACAAATCATTCGTCCTACAGGACTGATCGATCCGATTACCCATGTGCGTCCATCCAAAGGTCAAATCGATGACATCATCCATGAAATCAATCTACGCATTGAAAAAGATGAACGTGTTCTCATTACGACCTTGACCGTTAAGATGGCAGAAGAATTGACAGCCTATCTCAAACGTTTGGATTTGAAGGTGTGTTATCTCCATCATGAGACATTGACCCTAGAACGTATTGAAATCCTACGTGATTTACGTAAGGGTAAATACGATGTCTTGGTTGGGATCAATCTTCTGCGTGAAGGTTTGGATTTACCCGAAGTATCCTTGGTCTGTATCTTGGATGCGGATAAGGAAGGTTTCTTACGTTCCCATCGTTCATTGATTCAAACCATTGGACGTGCGGCACGTAATGCGAATGGTCAAGTCATCCTCTATGCCGATCGTATGACCGACTCCATGACCAAGGCACTCAATGAGACCAATCGTCGTCGTGAGATTCAAGTGGCCTACAACCTTGAACATGGCATCACACCGAAAACAATCAAGAAAGAAATCCATGACGTCATCCGTGGTAAAGAAACGCAGAAGATGGCGAATGCTTACCTTACGAAACGTCAGAAATTGGATCGCAAGTCGCAAGAAGAACTTATTATTTCCCTGGAAAAGGAAATGCACGAAGCAGCACGTGTTTTGGATTTCGAACGTGCCGCAGAACTCAGAGATATTGTATTGGAACTGAAAAGTTCGATGAAATAAAGGAGGACATATGTACTTTAAAGAATCAAAAGGCTTCCCAGAAGGTTTCTTATGGGGATCCGCTTCCGCCGCCTATCAAGTCGAAGGTGCGTGGAATGAAGATGGTAAAGGAAGAACCAATTGGGATGAATTCGTTCGCATTCCGGGTAAGACCTTCAAAGGCACCAATGGGGATGTGGCGGTCGACCATTACCATCGCTATCTCGAAGATGTCCGTTTGATGGCGGAGATGGGTTTGAAGACCTATCGTTTCTCAATCGCTTGGGCACGCATCTACCCTGAGGGTAGAGGCGAAGTCAATGAAGCGGGGTTGAAATTCTATGAAGATTTGATAGATGAATGTTTAAAATATGGTATTGAACCAATGGTCACTGTTTATCACTGGGATTTACCACTTGCCTTGGATACAGCGTACAAGGGTTGGGAAGATCGTCAGATCGTCGACGACTATGTCAATTATGCCGTAACTCTATTTAAACGTTTTGGATCCAAAGTCAAATACTGGATCACCATGAATGAACAAAACGTATTCACAACCTTAGGTTGGATGATGGCTTTACATCCTCCAGGCAAAGCGCATGATATGAAGACCTTCTTTCAAGTCAATCATCATGCGAATATTGCACATGCGAAGACGGTCATTGAATTTAAGAAACTATTCCCTGAGGGAAACATTGGCGCAAGCTTTGCCTATGGACCAAGTTATGCGAAAGACTGTGCACCAGACAATGTGATGGCGCATTTGGATTACGATGATTTCCGCAATTATTGGTGGATGGATGTGTATGGTTACGGTCGATATCCAAAATCCACTTGGAACTACTTGGTATCCCAAGGTTTAGAACCTAAGTTGGAAGCTGAAGATAAGCAATTGATGTTGGAAGCTGCGAAATTAGTGGACTTCATGGGTGTCAATTACTATCAAACGACGGTTGTGGAAAACAATCCAATTGATGGCGTTGGCATCAGTACTGAAATGAATACCAGTGGTCAAAAAGGTACCGCTAAATCACAAGGCATCCCAGGTCTATTCAAAGATACGAAGAATCCATTCTTAGCCACTACGGACTGGGATTGGACGATCGATCCAATGGGTCTACGTGTGTGTTGCCGTACGATCACAAGTCGTTATGATTTGCCGATTGTTATTTCTGAAAATGGTTTGGGTGCGTTTGATAAAGTTGAAGCGGATGGCTCCATCCATGACCCTTATCGTATCGCATACCTTAAAGCACATATTGAAGAGTTGAAGAAAGCTGTGGATGATGGTTCCGAAGTTTGGGCATATTGCACATGGTCCTATACCGATCTCTTGAGCTGGTTGAATGGATATCAGAAACGTTATGGTTTCGTCTATGTCGATCAAGATGAAACGATGGAAGGTTCATTGAACCGTACCCCAAAAGATAGCTATTATTGGTATAAGAAAGTCATTGAAACAAACGGAGAGGTACTCTAAAGATTATAAAGATACTATATTGTTTTATAGGTTTACAAAATCTAAATGAACAGTGAGTTGTAAAGAACGCATAAATTTCGGAGATTGTGGAAATTATTAATTGAAATAATTTCTCATGGAGGGGACATGGGGGATAATCATC
Organism: Erysipelotrichaceae bacterium; assembly: GCA_047637795.1. Taxonomy (GTDB): domain Bacteria; phylum Bacillota_I; class Bacilli_A; order Erysipelotrichales; family Erysipelotrichaceae; genus UBA2212. The sequence goes on from JBLJAX010000032.1 coordinate 14,972, forward strand.
GAATACGACAGGGAATACTTATTGGGAAATATAGAAGCTATTACCAAAGCTTAGGTTATGAAGGATTTGACCAAAATTCGTTTATTAGATATAAAAAAATGAATCTTTGCTCACAATCAACATTGTCTAGATTAGAGAATGGTTTAACTGTTTCTAGTGAAGAAATACTTTTAAATTTGATAGAAAAAATTGGTCTAAAATACTGTGATGATAGTCGTGTTTTTTATAGTGTAAACAGGTTTGCAACTCGCTATTTAAAAATGATGACAACAAGTAGTTATGATGATCTAGTGAAATTCCGAGATAAAATTGAGCATTTATCGAAGGTTTATGAGAGTACTTTCTATTTAGGACAGGTGATTGATGTCATTCGAGTGGCGTTGGAATATTTACTTAATAGTAAATTGCCAGATATTTTTTGGCTTGAAAAAAATATTCACTTTAGTAAATCGTTTTCTTCAGAATTGAGGACAATATTGCTTGATCTTGCAATTTGGTATCAGGAGATAAGTCCAAGAAGCTCAACTCATATTGAGTCTTATATTTCAAGCGGTATTCACAAAGAATCTTTAACTACTCAATCTTTGTTAATAGAGCTAAATCTACAAATAAGAGAAGGTGATTTTTATAGAGCAATAAGACTTTTGGACAAGCTTTTGAAAGTTAACTTGAATGAAATATCAAAATTCAGATTACATCGCCTGGAATTAATGCTAAAGGTAAACTTAACAAAGTTTGAGAAAAGCTCTGATGAAGTTCAGG
>JBLJAX010000033.1:0-8033 GCA_047637795.1 Erysipelotrichaceae bacterium
TTTGATCAAATGTTTGACGATCATGTGATTCGGATTCTGCATGACATACCCTATTCTCTGCCCCACTTCTTTGATGGTCAATACTTTGATATCCGTTCCATTCAATTCGATGGAACCCTTATTAGGTCGTACGAATGCACAAAGGAGTTTGGCCATCGTACTCTTACCTGCCCCATTCTTGCCCACAAAAGCCAAACGTTCACCCCGATAAACGGTGAAGTTGATGTCTTTTAAGACAGGTTTTTCATCATAGGCAAAACGGATGTCTTTAACTCTTAACAAGACCTCTGAATGATCGATGAGCTTATGCAGTTGCTTAGGCACAAAGGTTTTCAGTTCATTTTGTACCTTACTGAAATTCATCTTTTGAATATCCGTCACATCTTCAAAATTTGAAAATGGAATCTTTGCGTAATTCAAAGCTTGTAAATATAAAGGTTCACGTAAACCATAGTGAACAAGGATGTTCGCCTTCAATAATGCATTCAGACCTCCATCGTAAACAATCTGTCCCTCATGCATGACGATGACACGATCGATCTCACGATGCATGACATCTTCCAAACGATGCTCGACAATGATCACTGTCCGATCTTCTTGATGGATCGTATCGATGAGTTCAATCGCCTGCATGCCGGAATAGGGATCCAAACTGGCTAAGGGTTCATCAAAAAGCAGAATGCTTACATTCTCATGCAAGACTCCAGCTAAAGAAACCTTCTGTTTCTGACCGCCTGAGAGTGTATAGGGTACCTGCATCAAGAAATCGGACATTCCAACTTTATCTGTCGCTTTCTTGACCAAAGGTATCATTTCTTTTCTTTCAATCGCTTGATTCTCAAGGGCAAAGGCCACATCCTCCCCGACACTCAAGGCAACGAATTGGGCATCGGAATCTTGAAGAACCGTGCCCACCTGTTTACTCAAAGAAAAGATGCTGGCACGACTGATATCCATGCCAGCAACGGTACACGAACCACTGATTTCACCCTTGAACGAATTGGGAATCAAACCATTGATGCAATGCACCAAAGTACTCTTCCCACTCCCGCTTTGACCGATGATCAAAACCTTCTCACCTTTATGAATCGTGAGATCGATGTTTTTAAGGGTTTCCACCTGCTGAGAGGCATAGCGGAAACTGAAATGATCGAAAACGATCAAGGGTTCTTTAACCATATTATTCTTTGACCAAATTCTGTGAACTTGCGTTACGTTTCGCCAAAGCAAACAACAAAGGAATACCCAATACGGTGAGAACCAAGACATTGGATGCGCCACCGGTTAAGGATTGTAAGAAGGTGATGTTCAACTCGCCACCAAAGAATAAGAGTGTGAACAAAGGTGTCACAACCCCGAAGGCCAACGCATTGCCTAAGACCGCAATCACTGCAAAAATGATCGCATGTTTAACATTGAAAATACCTTTATTGATGTCTGCACCATACAATGGCAACAAGCCGACAAAGAAGCCTAAGACACCATTACCGATCGACCAGTCAAACCAGAAACCCCAACCCCCGATCAAATCGGCGATGACGTTTCCAAAGAAACATGCCACAAGAGCAGGTACAGGCCCAAACAAGGCTCCTACAATGACCGGAATCAACATCGCTGTGGTCAAATTGGTATTCGTAAAGACTTTAACCCCACCATAGACCATCAAAACACCAAACAAAGCTGCGCCAATCGCCACCCCTACAACCGTCTTCGTATTCCAATCTCCTAGAATAAGCTGTGCTAGATTTTTCTTCTGCATTTCTCTTTTCTCCTTTTAAACATAAAAACCCCCATCCAAGGACGAGGGTCAAACCGTGATACCACCTTTGTTCATTCGCTCATCGCTGATCGAATCTCTTCGAGTACAAGACATACTCTAGATTTGTAACGGAATCATCCGTCATAGCCTTAGGGTTCCCCTCGGTATGCCGCTCCAAGACCATGTTCCCCTGTGCTTGATTCCCCTTTTCACCACTTCAGGGTTCTCTACCAACGCCACACAGGCTACTCTTCTCTTCAAAGCGTTTTAATTTAATTCAATTATAGGCTTTAGATTTTGATAATGTCAATTAGTTTCAGAGTTATGTAAATTATTACATTGTATTGGTGACCTTAAGTCATATGCTTAAGGCATCCATCTTGACAGAGTTTAATGTTTATTAGATACTTATTTCATAGTTTAACAGTATGTTTACTATGTAAGGAGTCATTCAGACATGTTATTGCGTGTAAATAATGTAGTTTGTTGTCACAGTCGATGTTGAATGTCGCTAATCTGAGAACCACTTAGCATTTTCAACAGGTTTTCGACCTGTTTTTTTATGAAAGGAAATTTATGTTCACCATAAACGCAATCAGTGCCTTAGGCATCACACTTATCTTATTTGGTTTTTTATATTATTTAGCTAAACGCAAGGTCAATTTTGGCATCCGAACGCTTATCGCAATGATTTTTGGTATCCTCATTGGACTCATTTTCCAAGGACAAGTGGACTTGGTTCGCATCTTCGGTCAAATCTATACGCGTTTGATTTCAGCCATTGTCGTCCCTCTGATTTTCATCAGCGTCATCGCATCCATCATCAAATTGGAGAATACTGCGAAATTGAAATCCATTGGTTTGGGTTCGATCTTCTGGTTGAGTTTGAACACATTGATCGCTGCTATTCTCGGCGTACTCGTATCCAAGCTCTTTAAATTAGGTGTTGGCGTCACAATACTCGAAAACACAGAAGCCAGTACCGCAACGGTCCCTACCTTACTTGAAACAATCCCCAATCTCTTTCCCCGTAATATTTTCGCACATGCGGCAAATCAAGAAATCATTCCTCTCTTGATTTTTGCCTTGATGATCGGTTTCACCTTCATAAAACTGCGTGAGCGCATTCCTTCCCTTTCTACCTTTAAAGATGGAATCGACGCTTTGAATACGATTCTCTTTGGGCTTGTTCGCTCCATCATCAAACTTACACCCTACGCTGTATTGTCTTTAATCGCTTATGCGACCAGCCGTCACAGTGCGAACATCGATCTCTGGGTTTTGATTCTACCTGTACTTGTTGCGTATTTAATGCTTTTCATCCAAACATTCCTTGTCCATGGAACACTATTAGCATTGGTTGCTAAGGTTAATCCGATCCGCTTCTTCAAAGGAATCTTTCCTGCCCAAATCGTCGCCTTCACGTCCCAATCCTCGATTGGTACACTTCCCGTCACAATTCGTCAGTTAAAGGAAAACCTCGGCGTGCATGAAGATGTGGCATCCTTCGTCTCAACCCTAGGCGCAAACATGGGCATGCCTGGCTGTGCCGGTATCTGGCCGACGATGTTGGCGGTATTCGCAATCAACGCGCTCGGCATTCCTTTTGGTTTAGCTCAATACGCAATGTTGATTGGCACAACCGTGCTTGTATCCATTGGAACCGTCGGTGTTCCTGGCACCGCTACGATAACCGCAACAGCTGTCTTCGCAAGCATGGGTTTACCCTTGGACGTCATTGTCTTGATGACACCGATTTCCAGTTTAGTAGACATGGGTCGAACCGCCACCAATGTGACAGGCGCCGCAACCGCAACCCTGATCGTTGCTAAGAAAACCGGTCATTTTAATGAAGATATTTATAACCAAAACACGGAAGCTGTTGCTTAGCTTCCGTGTTTTTTATTTTAGATCTTTTATGCCTTCTTCTAAATACGCAAGCTGCCATAAGGTATGCTCATCTTGAACCAACTTTGGCTCATTGTAGCGTAATGTCTGATATAAGGCATCGTAGTAACGGCCATAATCCCCTGTAACGGTCTCAACGCTTGAGGCTTGAGCTTGACCGTTTTCGTCGCGTATCGTCAAGATGCCGTACTCTTCAGGTTCATCTTTGCCAAACCCGTCCCAATTTGGCCAAAGGAACTGTTTTAAATGTTCTTCTTGTTTATCTTTCTTAGTTTTGATAAACATACCATTCGAACCATAAAGCGTCAGACTGGGTCGAGGAACAACTCGAAAGAAGCTTGATTTCACGGACACTTTTAAGTTTTGATAAAACATGTCCACATCAAAATAATCATTCAAACGACCACGCCCAAGAAGTTGTCGCACATCATACACGACTCGATCCGGCTTGCCAAAAATGGAGATCACTTGATCCAAGGAATGACACGCATGACCATAATAGTAGGAATGGATACGACTGAAACCTGTACTGTTTAACGGTACTTCGGGTCGATCATAATCGAAGGTCAATTCCATCTCTTGAAGATCGCCCAAGGCGCCACTCTTGATTACTTTTTGAGCAGTAAGCAAATCACTATCAAAACGACGATTCTGATAACACTGAATCATTAAATTTTTATCACGAGCAAAATCAAAAAGTTCTTTGGCTTGGATAAGGGTTTCAGTGAAAGGTTTCTCCACAACACAGTGTTTACCTGCCTCCAATACTTTCTTTGCATATTCGTAATGAAGATGGGAGGGTAGAGTCACGATGATCAGTTCAATCTCTGGATCCATAAGCATCGCATCCAAATCATCGGTATATTGAATATCTTCGATTTTCTTCCATTTAAATACCGAAAGATCACGCTGATAAATTGTCTTTACTGTATATTTATCATTTCTTTGCAAGATATAAGGTAATTGGTAACGATTGGCACTCTTGCCATTTCCAATCAAAGCCGTAACGATTGGTTTCATGCCTTCACTCGATCATAGGCATTCTTAAGAACTTCCATCGCAAGCTCATGGTCCTTCTCTTGTGTCATACCAGAAATCGCAATCACACCGTAAACTTCACCCTTTACGATAATAGGAACAGCTCCCCCACTGACACAGTATTCTACTTTATCCAACAGTTGTTCAAACTCTGCACTTCGATTGAACACTTCGTCCGAACTCAAACCTGTCTCTTTAACGACATTGATTTTTCCTTGAAGATAATTGTCTTCATTCTTCCCATCCATTAAATATTGAAACACCAAGACATCATGAAGGATGATGCGTACCCCAATGCGACGCCATTGGCGTTCTTTGACCAAACGAACGGCTTCAAGTCCCATTTCCAAGGCTTGGGCATGCAAGAATTCATTGAAGTCCATTAGGCCACCTCGATTAAATCGGCAGGAAAAATGATGCCTGCTTTCTTTCGCGCTTCGGTTTGTACCTTCATGCTCAAGACACTCAAGTCCAACATTTTCAAAGCCTGTGGGCGATCATCTTCTCTTATAATCCGTTCAAATTCTACGAACACATCATACATGCGATGATTCCCTTCACTGTAATTAAAGGTTTCGCCTTCATTTGCTGAGCTTTGTTTACGTGAACCATCGTTCATGACCACTTGATAATTGATCAGTGTACTGACAGAAGTTTGGATGATGATCGATCCTTTTTCACCTTGAATACTGTTAAAGAGCGGTGCTTTACAATCCTTAGCCCCTGTACAGACACATTTAAAAGTCGGATATTCCAAAACCAAGATGCCCGACGTATCGATACCATTTTGCACATTCGCAAAGTATTCCACATTCGTGGGCTCACCAAATAAGTTCAAAACGAAATCCAAATTATAGATGTTCAAATCCATCAAAGCACCCCCCGACAATTTCGGATCAAAGGCAGGTGCAATGATGCCTTGTTTAAATGCGTCATAACGACTGGAATACTGTGAATAATTCAAAGTAACGATGCGGATATCACCTAATTTAGGCAAATCTTTTTTCAAGTGAAGCATGTTGGGGAGATGATGGGTCGACACCGCTTCATAGAGGATGCATCCCTGCTGTTTTGCCAAGTCCGCCAAAACCAAAGCTTCACGATGATTGCTCGTGAAAGGCTTTTCCACAAGGACATGTTTCTTCGCCAACAACGCCATTTTCGCTAATGTGAAGTGTTGATCATTGGGTACACCGATGTAGATTGCATCGACTTTATCATCCTCTAACATGGCTTCTAAATCTTCATACACCAAAGGGATATGGGCTTGCTCAGCCACTTGCTTAGCTTTTTCATAACTTGATTTACGACTGCAGATCGCAGTGATTTCAATGCCTTTGACTTGAGATAAAAAACTCAAAACATCATGGACGATCATGCCCGCCCCAACGATTCCTAGTTTCATAACATTTACCTTTCAGATTTTATAGTTTAAGTTTAACAAAGTTTACTTTAATTGCTTTATCCATTTGCTTCATTCTTTGTCATTTCAGCTGAAATGAATACTAAGAAGTCATTTAGTGAACGTGTCTCTCCATTGTTATAAGCATTCAGCTTATACAAATCTTCCTGCATGACATAGAGATCGCAACGACTTCCCAATAGATCGGTTTTTGCTTTCAATCGTTTGATCCGTTTATCAAAAGCATTCTCAAATGCAGGGTTAAGCAGTTTGAGCGCATATCGTAGACGTTTGTTCGCAATGCGATAGGAATGAATATGTTTGAGATCATCAAGCTTCAATCGCTTCTCTTTCTCTTCTATGTTTTTGCGTAATATCTTTGCTCGTTTCCTTGCAAAAGCTACGCATGTAACAGCTTTAGCTTTATGTTTGAAACCATTCTTTTCGAGATCTTGCCGATACGTTTGAACAGCCATTACCGTGTCTTGTAAATCATAGTGAGCATATGCATCCAAACGATGCTTTCTTTGTTCATTCATCAAGATATCTGTCAGAAGACTGTCTTCCTCAACATGTTCCAAATAAATCTCTCGATAGTATTCAAGCAGGACATCCCATTCTCTCACTGTTGAGAAGTGATTTGCGAATTGTTTCAATTGGTCATTCACTTGATTAAAAAAAGCCACTTTTAAAAGAGGCTTCATAAATACGAGTAACGATCGAGCTTTACGAATTGCAATGCGATACTGATGAACTATTTCGATATCCTCATCTGCTCGCAGTACTAAATTAGCCTGTGAAATAATTTGTTCACACTGTGCTTGCCACAATTCTGAGAAGAGCTGTGCGGCAATCAGTTTATGCCTTGGCATGTCGCATCATCCAGTGTGGTTGCGCGAACCATTCCAGATTGAATTCATCCTCATCGATACTAAAGCATGCACACGTACAGGTATCAAACGGTAGATCAAGACCACTCAAATGCTCACTGAACTCACTTAGATAAGGTTGATGTCCAACTAGTATTAGACATTCCACATCCTCAGTTCGAATCAGATCCAACAAAGCTTCCGAATCACCAGTTTGAAGAAAGGTCTGTTCACCTGCATAATTGCGATCAAGCCGTTTCGCAAGGATTCGAGCACTCTGGATTGAACGTTTTAACTCTGAGCTGAAAATTGAAACCGTCTCATACTCACGAATCCTCTGTTTCAAAAACGGACTAATTCTGCGAAGTTTCTTTTTACCCTTCTCAGTCAATGAACGTGTCGCATCTTCCATGCCTTCAAGCAAGTCTTCAGCCTGTGAATGTCGAATCAGAATGATATGTTTCATAAAGGTTCACCTTCTTTGTATGTTTATTATAACACTGAAGTGAAAATGACACATTCCAGTCAAAAAAACCCATCTTTCGATAGGTGATTAAATACTTCCAAGAACAGTAGCGACGATGTCTTTAGCCGTCAAACCATATTTCTCGATTAAAGCAGCCGGTGTGCCACTTTCACCAAAGGTGTCATTGACTGCGACCATCGCCATCTTGGTTGGATGATTCTTACTCAAGGTTTCCGCTACTGCAGAACCCAGACCACCAAACTTCGAGTGTTCCTCACAAGTCACGACCAATTTTGAACGTTGAGCATATTTTAAGATAAGCGCTTCATCCAAAGGTTTGATCGTATGGATATTGATGACAGAGACTTCGATGCCTTGTTCAGCTAAGGTTGTGGATGCTTTCATCGCTTCTTGAACCATCATGCCGGTGGCAATCAAGGTGATGTCTTTGCCTTCACGAAGGACGACACCTTTACCGAGTTCAAATTTGTAATCTTCTGCGTTAACGGTTTCTACAGCACTTCTTCCCAAACGCACATAACATGGACCATCGAATTCACTGATCGCTCTGATCATCTGTTTCGTTTCGAT
>JBLJAX010000034.1:0-4933 GCA_047637795.1 Erysipelotrichaceae bacterium
CGTAAAGAGCGGGGCTTGTCTCAAGAAGACTTGGCCTCACAATTTGGTTACAAATCCTTTACGACCATCCAGAAATGGGAAGATGGCAGTTCAACACCGCCGGTTAAAGTCATCCGACAATTGGCAGCGTTTTTTGGTGTCAGTACAGAAGACTTATTGAATGAGAGTTCACAGATTGCGATTCCGATCTTAGGGACTGTGCGTGGTGGACCTTTGCGTTTTGCCCAAGAAGAGTGGTTGGGTCAGGAACTGGTTCCACTTGAAGAGGGCATTGGGGGAGAGTTCTTCTACCTTGAGGTTATTGGAGACTCGATGAAGGGTGCACGCATCTATCCAGGTGATCTGGTGTATGTCAGACGTTGCAGTATCGTGAGTTCTGGAAGAATCGCGGTTGTCTTGGTCAATGATGAGGCGAGTTTGAAGCGGGTGTTCTTTAGGGGGAAGACCATGATCTTGCATCCGGAGAATCCGGATTATGAGGATATGGTGTTCAGTCCTGAAGAAATTGAGGAAAAAAATATTCAGATCATTGGTGAAGTCTTGCACAGTAAGATACGATTCAGGTAGATGGATGATAAATTGATATTTAAGTAATATTACTTTAAATTTTGCTATATCTATCTCGTAATGGAATGTGCCATATATGTTAAAATATTTGAAAGATATCATGACGCTATTTATATAATTGAACGAATTAAGTTAGAAGATTTGTGTAGTGGGGGGGAGGAAAACGCAATGCCAGAATTGAAAATAAATATTCGTACAGAAATTTTGGATTGGATAATTGAGAATGCAAGTTTTGATGAGTTTCGACACGAATTCAAAGAAGATATTGCGCTTTGGAAATCTGGCGCGAAATCGCCAACATTTAATCAGCTTGAAAGATTTAGTAAATCAACAAATATACCTTTTGGGTATTTCTTTTTAACAAACCCACCTACTGAGAAGATTGGATTATTGGAGTATAGGACAGTGGATAGTTTAAAACTTGAACACCCAAGTCGTAATCTTGTGGATACAATTTATGAGATGGAAAGCATTCAGGAGTGGATGAAAGAATACTTGATTAGTACAGAATTTGAAGAATTAAGTTATGTTGGTTCTTTGCGTGAGGTTAACGATGTTGCTAGAATAGCGCATTTGATTAGAATTGAGTTACAAATTGATGAAAAATGGTTTCTTAGTTCTTCCGACTCTTGGGATTCTTTTAAACTGCTACGAAATCGATTAGAAAACATTGGAGTACTTGTGATGATGAGTGGAATTGTCGGAGCCAACACGCATCGTTCCTTAGATATTAGTGAATTTCGTGCTTTTACGTTAATTGATAAATATGCTCCACTGATTTTCATTAATGCAAACGATTCTTACAGTGGTAGATTGTTTTCGCTTATTCATGAAATGGTACATATTTGGATTGGAGAAAATAGTCTTTACAATGTTAATCAACAACACATCAACAATATTAACAAGATTGAAGTTCTTTGTAATGCGGTAACTGCAGAAATACTTGTACCACTTAATCAATTTCAATCTGTTTGGCATCAATTCACTAGTGGAGATTTGGATCGTGCAATTCTTGAAATATCCAAATATTTTAGATGTGGAATAACAATTATTGCTAGAAGGGCTTTAGATTGTGGGTTTATAAGTAAGGAGACGTATACTTCTATTTCCCAATCTGCTGCTTCAAGATTTATCGATCGAATGAATAACCCTGGATCTGGTGGCAATTATTACCAAACGTTAAAAACAAGAATTGACAATCGACTCATTTCAGCTTTGAATGAGAGTGTCTTCGAGGGGAAGACATCATTCTCTAAGGCGTATCGTTTAACAAACACAAATCGGAAAACATTCTCGGAACTTGTAAGAATGACTACTGGATCGAGCTTATGAACCAAAAAGATGAAGTTTTTCTCATTGATAGCAATTCATTGATTTCACCATATCAACTTTACTATCCTTTCGATTTCGCAAGCAGGTTTTGGGATCAGTTAAAAGAAAAAATAGAAGACGGTAATGTAATTATTCTAGATGTAATAAAAGATGAGCTAATGAAAGGCAATGATGAGTTGAGTAAGTGGATTAATCAATTTGATCACAATTTGATCCTTGATAGAAGGACTTCAGAGATACTAGAGAACTATGGAAAGGTACTGAACTATATTCAAGCATCAGGTTTATATAAAGAAAAAGCACTTACAGAATGGTCTAATGTTAACGTTGCGGATCCATGGCTTATTGCCGTTGCTTTAACATTTGGACATACAATAATTACATTCGAAAAGCATAACGGTGGGATTAAAGCAATGAGTCAGCTAGGCAGTGCAAAAATACCCGATGTTTGTAGAGCCTTTGATATTGAGTGTAGAGATTTATTTTACATGATGAGAGCGTTAAGTTTTCAAATGTAGATTGATTTAAATTTGCGAGCTTAGTTCCTAATTTGAATGATTTCATAATTTGTAGTTAGGTTTGCGCGGGAAGATAAGGTTCAAGTAATGAAAATAAAGAAGGTTCTGATCGGGCTGATGATTGTATTCTTGGTTTCAGCCTGTACCATCAAGAATAATGAAGTTGAGCTTGGCAAATATGTCTTGGAAGATGCGGAAGTCACTGGTATGGCGTGGCTTGTGCTCAGTGAAGAAAACCAATTTGTGTTTAACCGTAATATGTTTACTTCGTATTGGCCAAGTGGAAGCTATACGATTGAAAACAATGTGTTGATTCTTATTGCGAATGAAAATGAGGTGTATACCTTCAAGATTGAAGGCGATACATTGATTTTCGAAAGTGGAAAACACGCGGAAGCATTTCTTGAAATTGGATCTCGGTTTACGCTTGTTAAAGATGAATCGTCAAAAAAATAGGAACTCAATGAGTTCCTATAATGCGTTTAGTTGATCTTTGATATTCTCGGATACACGTCCACCATGATAACAAATGATTTGTTCAAGCGGGTAATCATTGAATTTCTTCATGGAGGCGTAGGCTTGTTCATTATCCAGCGTGTAACGTGGATTGGCGATACAGAGCTTGCCATTCTCTACGACCATCGCATCGCCTGTGATTAGACTTTGTGTGGGTTTGTGAAAAACAGAAATATGACCTGGCATGTGTCCAGGAGATGCGACGATGTGGGTGCCACCTGCCCATGGATAATCGTTCCCTTCGATGAGGACTTCATCCAAGTCCAAGGTCTCCATCGCTTCTAAGGTTTTATGGAAGATCAGGGCTTGTTCCTTTTGATTGTCTTGAAGGGTGGGGAAGATGGATTCTGCTTGAATCAAGCGTAAGGATTTCTTAGATCCATTGATGTAATCTCTTTGGACACTGGATGAACAGACTTTGATCTTGGGGAAACGTCGTTTCAATTCAGCAGCGGATCCCATATGATCATAATCATGATGGGTGATGATCAAGCGTGTGATTTGATCAAGACTTAGATCGAATGCTTTGAGTGCTTCATCGATTTTATCCAGTGAATTGGGATAGCCACAATCCACCAAGATGACTTCATCATCACCTTGGATCACAGAAGCATAGAGGGTATTATTGGGATACTTGAGTTCAAGAGCAGTGCATTTTGACATGAGGAATCCTCCTAAAGGGGTTGTGTCAATTCATCAATAAAGGCTTTAAAACGCTTAAACGTATAAGGTTTATCATCACTGCCTTGAACTTGGATGCTTTCACGAAAATAGCCAGGACAGCTGATTTCAATCGACCACGTATTTCCGTTATCGGTTTTCCAGTATTCAAGTGCGGATGAGCTTAAAGCGTCTTTAAGATCTTTGTTATAAGGAATCATACGGCGAATAGCGTTCACTTGTACATCGAGATGCTCAGGATGGAAATCTACAACTATTTCTTCATCTTTGGATCGATAGCGTATTTGTTTCAAATGATCCATGAACATATCCGTGCAGTGTACATCGAATCGTGTATCGCAGTCCAAACAATAATAGGGCTGCATCAAAGCTTGGATCGCACAACCGCCATGTAAGATTAAACCAGCTTCAATCTTTTCAATCATTGTTTCATCTGGGGTTCCGTATTCGACATCCATCCAATGTTTGGAACCACAATTGACACAGTTATGCTTTTCCATAGGCTTTGATCAAGTCGATGACATGATCAATGTCTTCTTTGTTAATCCAATAATGTGTTACAAAACGATACCCATTATAGTTGGAATTGATTTTGACATTGTTTTCAAAGAGATAACGTGCAAACGCATCGTGATCGAAGTTTGGATCGATCGCATCAAAGAAGACCATATTGATTTGGATATCATCCAATTTGACATTGAACAAGCCAGTCTCTTTTAATTTCAACCCTAAGTACTTGGCATTCGCATGATCGAAATGGAGTCGTTGCGTCATTTCTTTCAAAGCAATAAGTCCTGCAGCGGCTAAGATACCCGTTTGACGCATACCGCCACCGAGAAGCTTACGATTCTTACGTGCTCTTTCAATGAATTCTTTTGAACCCGCGATCATCGATCCTACCGGAGCACATAAGCCTTTGGAGAGACAAAACATCACAGAATCGCAGTATTGCGTCAGTTCTTTCACATCCACCTTGAGGTGTGTTGACGCATTGAATAAGCGAGCCCCATCCAAGTGAACGGCAATGTCATGTGCTTTGGCAATCGCATAGTTTTCTTTCATCATCGATAAAGGCATGACTTTGCCATTGGATAAGGCGTTTTCCATGCTTAGAACACGGGTGCGTGGTTCATGGATATCATTGGAACGAATCGCTTGTTTGAAGGATAGGGGCTCAATGAAATCATCCGGATGATGCAAGGTTCTTAAGTTAGCCTGTGATAATAGACCAACAGCGCCCACTTCGTGAATCACGATGTGATTGTTTGCGCCAGTAACGATTTCATCGCCACGTTGGGTATGTGTCATCAAGCACAACT
>JBLJAX010000035.1:0-4890 GCA_047637795.1 Erysipelotrichaceae bacterium
AAAGAAACAACTCAAACAAGCAGTAGGAATCGGCTTTGATGCGAAGTTGGGAGAATGGGTCAATCTTGTGGATCGAGGTATTGTGGATCCAACCAAGGTCACCCGCAGTGCTTTGAGCAATGCGGCAAGCATCGCTGCTTTGTTTCTTACCACAGAAGCTGCAGTTGCCTCTAAACCAGAGGCTAAAACACCACAATTACCGGATCCTTCGATGTATTAAACAATGCGCAAGCATTGTTTTTTTGTATACTAAAGTTAGATGAAAAACTTGAATCTATTTTATGCTATGATGCAAAGGGGTGATTGATATGTACACTTTACCGATGAATACAGCATTTTGGTTGAATTGGATTATCGTTGTATTGGTTTTATTGGCATTACTACAAGGTTATGCACGAGGTTTTGTTCGACAGCTCATTGATTTGGTCATTTTTATCGTCTCACTCGTCGGCGCGGTTTTCCTAGCGTTTCGTTTGGGCGATTTGATACCTATTCTAAGTCGAAGTCTTGAAATCTTTGAACATCCAATTTGGGGAACATTTCTTCATAGCATGCTCAACGCAGTGGTTTGGTTCGTTTTACTCCTCATTGCTTTAACCATTGGTTTGGAAATCTTATTGAAACCCATTGTACGCATGGTTCGTGAACGTAATGAACTGCGTATAATCGATCGCATCTTGGGATCGATATTCTCGTTCTTAAGAACATTGCTTTGGTTTTTGATTGGTATGATATTCATCTTAAGTCCATTAACGGTTAATGGCCGTGAAGTTTTGGAACGTACATTGTTGGCACCCTTGGTTCCACTTGCAAATACGCTTCAAGTAGATGTCGTGAATTGGTTGGGACCTGTTCAAATCTTTGATGAGGAAGGCTTTGATCAAGAATTGATTGCTGAACATTCGGAAGCGATCACGGATTGGTTGGTAGAGAATGGCATTGCGGAAGATTTCTCAGTTTTCATTGAAAAAGGTTTGAAGAACGAAACCTTTACGGAAGCAGACCTTGAGCAAGCTCAACATTTCATCGAAGAAAATAAAGTTACACAAGACGAGTTAGTGGACTTTCTAAAAGGCATCGGCGTCGATCAAGAGAATATCGACAAAGCACTTGAATATTTCAAGTTTGAGAATTAAAAAAACGGCGATTTGCCGTTTTTATAGTTTAGGGGTACGTGTTAAGATTTGTTCACGCTTTGGTCCATTGGAGACTAAGCTGATGGGTACATTCAACATACGTTCCAAGGCATCCACATAGGCTTTACAGAGTTCTGGCAATTCATCATAATTTCGAATCTGTGAGATATCACTCATCCAACCTGGGAAGACTTCAAGGATGGGTTTGCTGTTTTCCAAACGTGTGATGTTTGGGAAATGATCACGACGTTTACCATCGGTTTCATATGCGACACAGACAGGAATTTGATCCAAGTAACCTAAGACATCCAAATTGGTTAGAACCAAATGGGTTGCGCCTTGGACTTGGCAACCATAACGCGTTGCGACGACATCGAACCATCCCATACGACGTGGGCGTCCGGTTGTGGCTCCAAACTCACCTGCATCGCCACCACGAATGCGAAGCGCTTGTGCTTCTTCTCCTAAGATTTCGGAAACGAATGGACCCGCCCCAACACTGCTGGAATAGGCTTTGGTCACGGCGTAGACTTCATCGATGTGTTGCGGTAAACCTGCACCGATCGGACCGTAGAACGCTAAAGTCGAACTGGAAGTAGAATAAGGATAAATACCAAAGTCAGGATCACGTAGGGCACCCAATTGACCTTCCATGAGAATGACTTTTTTCTCATCCACAGCGGTTTGGAAATACTTGACCGTATCATGAACGAAAGGTGAGATAAGATTTCGATACTCAATCAATTCCGCAAAGACATCTTCTTTACGTAAAGGCTCCGCATGATATAAATGCGTCAGAAGAACATTCTTTGCAGGTAAGATTCGATCTAACTTAGCATCCAACCAAGCTTCATCAAACAATTCAGAGATTTGAAAACCAATCTTGGCATACTTGTCGGAATAAAAGGGTGCGATACCACTCTTGGTTGAGCCAAATTGAGCTTTACCCAAACGTTCTTCCTCTAGTTTATCAAAGAGGACATGATAGCTCATGACGATTTGGGCGCGATCCGATACGATGATTTTTGGCATCGGAACACCTTTCTCCACAATCGCATTCAATTCTTTAATAAATGCAGGAATATTCAAGGCAACGCCATTCCCAATCACGTTGGTCACATGATTATAGAAAACACCTGAAGGCAACATATGCAAAGCGAATTTACCATAGTCATTGATGATCGTATGACCGGCATTGTTTCCACCTTGGAAACGGACGACGATATCAGATTCTTTGGCGAATACATCGGTAAGTTTACCTTTACCCTCATCGCCCCAATTTGCACCTACCACAGCTTTGATCATTTGTTTGCTCCTTTAAATAAAATAAGGACAGCGTGTGCTGTCCGTTAGACACTTATAAAGCTATCAAGAATCCCATTCAATGTCAATCACTGGCGTACTTTTTTAACAAGTGATCGGCCACATATAAGCCATGCGCTGCAGCTTGGGAGAGTGAACGCGTGAAACCAGCCCCATCCCCAATCGCATACAAATCTTTGTATTTCAACAACTCAAAATCTTTGGTATCCGGACGCGCAGAGTAATATTTACATTCAACTCCATAAAGCAGAGTATCCATGTTTGCCGTACCCGGTGCAACTTTATCCAAAGCGAAGAGAGTTTCGATTATGTTGTCGAGCTGACGCTTCGGCATGCACAGTGATAGGTCGCCTGCGACTGCCTTCAGCGTCGGTTGAACCGTATTCTGAGCCAAGCGTTTGTCATCGGTTCTGCGTCCTTGCAAGAGATCGCCCAAACGTTGAACCAAGACAGAACCCCCACTGATGAGGTTTCCTAAATGTGCCACATGACGCGCATAGTCGATTGGGTCATTGAATGGTGTCGTAAATTTGATTGTAGAAAGCAGTGCGAAGTTTGAATTATCGGTTTTCTTGGCTTCCTCTTTGAAGGCATGCCCATTGACCGTCAAGATGTCATTGGTATTTTCCATGACCACATGGCCACGTTCATTGAAGCAGAACATACGCGTGATATCCCCATATTGTTTGCTTCTGAACCAAATTTTGGGTTCATAGATGATGGATGAGAAATGTTTCCATACCGCATAAGGAAGTTCGACTCTCACACCGATATCGACTTGGTTGCTTAAGAGAGAAATGTTGTTTTTGTTGCACCATGCACTGAAGAAATGACTGCCTGCACGACCCACTGCAAAGATGATCGCATCGGCCTGAAGGGCATGATCAGCTTGTTTATGTTTGTAATGAACAATTTTCTGTTCGCCATCTACATCCAAGACTTCAGCTTGGGTAATGATTTGAATGCGTTCTTTGATCGTTTCGATGAGTTTGACCATGGTCTTGAAATTCGCATCCGTCCCTAGGTGTTTTACTTGGGCTTGTTGCATATGAAGATCATTTTGAAGACAAAGCGTCTTTAGTTCGTCCGAAGGTTGGAAACGTTCACTGGTCGCTCCATGTTTGATCAAAATGGAATCCGCTTGTTCAATGTAATTGTATACGATTGGTTTGGGTAAGAAATCGGTCAACCAGCCACCGTATTCCGTTGAGATGATGTATTTACCATCAGAAAAGGCACCTGCACCGGCCAAACCTTCCATGACGCCACAGGTTGGACAGTTAATGCAAGAGGGGACCTTGCCTTCGATGATGGGGCAAAGACGGCGTGTGATATCGTGTCCCTTTTCTAATAAGATAATCTTCAACTTAGGATTTTTTTCACTCAAGCGGTGGGCAGCCATTAAACCACTGATTCCACCCCCGATAATTACAACATCTACTTTTTCCATCGTATCCTCCCAATTTACCATGCATAGTTTAGCTTAAATAAGCGTATGATTCAATGATGATTTGACAAGCCAAATTGAAAGCACCATAATATTCACATGGGACAACAGGTCAGTGCTCATTTGAGCTTTAAGAAGAATTTTCAAGGAACTTTGCATTTAGCTGAAGGGGAGATTGCTATAGGTGTGAATCCAAATGAGGCAAAACCGTATGATCTATTACAGGGAGCTTTGGTTTCCTGCTTGCATTCTACCTTATTGGATATCTTGATCAAGAAACGGATTGAAATTGAAGGTGTCGAATATGAAGTCAAAGGCGAGAAACGCGATGATGTGCCCACCATGCTTCAAGAAGTCGTTGTGACGGCTACTTTTGAGGCACATCCCAAATCAGAGCAAATCATCAAATCAATGGAACTTGCATGTAAATACTGTTCGGTATACAATACGCTAGCGCATGTTGCCAATATGAAAACCGAGGTCATCTTTAAAGAACATGAGCTTTAAGAGAATTAAACGTAAAATTCGATATAAATTAAACCCAGCCCAACAAATAGCATTGAGCTTCGCACTTGTTATTCTCGTTGGGACTTTTTTGTTATCCTTACCAATAAGCAATAAAATTCCTGGTGTTCCAGTCATCGATCACCTCTTTACAGTCGTATCCGCAGTCTGTGTTACGGGTTTGACGACTGTTATTTTGATTAATCAATACACGCAATTTGGTTTGTGGGTCATTTTGATCATCATTCAGATCGGTGGTCTAGGTCTGATGACCTTGATTGCATTATTTGTTATTTTCTTATCGGGTAAGTTATCCATTTCGAATCGTTTGGCTTTAAATGAAGCAGTGAACTATTTCGATCTTCATGATTTCAATCATTTCATTCGATCCATTATGAAGTACACCTTGTTCTTTGAGACCATTGGTTTCGTGCTCTTATCGTTCCGTTTTATACCAATCTTTGGTGTCAATCAAGGCTT
>JBLJAX010000036.1:0-4147 GCA_047637795.1 Erysipelotrichaceae bacterium
CTGACATGTACAAAGTCCAAGTGCTCTTTAACGGGTGTTAAGATTTCGATGATGTCTTCAGGTGTGATGCCTTCAGGATCGTAATCTGTTGCAGAGATGCGAACTTGAAGAATGGCTTGTTTACCGATGGAACGACGTACCTCTGTAATCAGTTCTCGCAAGAGACGGGCACGATTGTCTAAGCTTCCACCATAATCATCATCACGATGATTGCTTAAAGGGGATAAGAACTCGTGTAAGAGATAACCATGGGCTCCATGGATTTCAATCCCATCGAATCCAGCTTTGATTGCACGGTTTGCGGCATTGACGAAACAATGTTTGAAACGTTCGATATCATCGACGTCCATGGCAACTGGCTGTTCATATTCTTCACTGAACGAGATTGAACTTGGGGCGATATGTGGGTTTGCACTCGACATGCTCTTGCGGCCTGCATGGGCTAATTGAATGAAAGCTTTTGCGCCATAGCGATGGATTTCTTGGACAAGGCTTTGAAGACCATCAATGAACTGATCATCCCAAATACCGAGATCTTTATCGGTAATGCGCCCTTCTGGACTTACGGCTGTTGCTTCAATGATGACCATTCCGACACCACCCATTGCACGACTACCATAATGGGTAAGGTGAAAGGGTTGGACAAAGCCATTGACGGCTGAATACATACACATCGGAGGCATGACGATCCGATTTTTTAATTCAATATTTTGGATAGGATAAGGTTTAAGACTTAACATGTTGGACTCCTTTATAACAGTTACAGTTTAAAAGACGTACTCACTAAAGTAAAGGAGATTGATTAGATGAAATACATCGGATCATCTTGCTTAAGCAAGAGATCCTTGATTTTGAGTTGCTTCAATTGAACGATCATCGTTTCATGAAGTGGACGATAGATCGTTTCACTCAAATGCGTATTTAAATAGGGCATCAGTAATGCGGACTCCTCTTCATAAGCAATCAAATCAGGATCCAATGCTTTGAACACAGTATAGACATCCAATGTGTCGAGATTCAAGAGCCGATACCCACCTTGAGGGCCTTTGATCGACTCTACGATTTGGTTGTTTTTGAGTAAGGTGAAGACTTGTTCCAAGTAGGTTTTCGATAAACCAAGCTCTGTAGCGATGGATTGTATCGAAATGTAAGATGTTTTATTTGCGAGGGTGAATACGACAGCTAAACCATAACGAACTTTGGTATTGAATATCATAGAGCCTCCAATCACAACCATTGACAAATCACAGGTATGTGGCTATATTATAGCATATAACACATAGCAATAAACTATGTAAAGGAGAAATATGTCAAGAGTCGTACAAAGTGCACGTGAACTAATTGGTAACACACCGTTGTTGCGTTTGAATCGTTTTGAAAAGGAATTAGGCATCGAAGCACAAATCTATGCAAAACTCGAATCGTTTAATCCAGCAGGAAGTGTCAAGGATCGTATCGCCTTAGCCATGATCGAACGTGCTGAACAAGAAGGTTTGTTAAAGCGAGGTTCGGTTATTGTCGAACCAACCAGTGGGAACACGGGGATTGGTTTAGCTGCCATTGCCGCAAGTAAGGGCTATCGCATCATTCTTACGATGCCTGAAACCATGAGTGTTGAGCGAAGGAAGTTATTGAAGGCCTATGGGGCAGAATTAATCTTAACGGAAGGTCCTTTAGGCATGAAGGGAGCGATCGCAAAAGCAGAAGAGTTGGCGAAGACCATTCCAAATGCTTTTATCCCTTCTCAATTTGAAAATCCAGCCAATCCCGATGTCCATTATCGGACAACGGGTAGAGAGATTTATGAAGCTCTAGAGGGCAATGTGGATGCCTTGATTGCAGGGATTGGGACCGGTGGAACCATCAGTGGAGCAGGTCGATTCCTGAAAGAAAAGAATAAAGATGTCTGGGTCGTCGCATCGGAACCCTTTGATGCGCCACTTCTAAGTGAAGGTCGTGCGGGTCCACATAAGATCCAAGGTTGGGCAGCTGGCTTCATCCCGAAGACATTGGATACGAAAATCTACGATGAGATCTTGAAGGTCAAAACAGAGGAAGCTTTTGACAAAGCGCGATTGCTTGCTAAAATAGAGGGTGTACTGGTAGGCATCTCAAGTGGTGCCGCATTACACAGTGCTGTTGAATACGCACTACGAGCAGAAAACAGAGGTAAGAACATCGTTGTCATCCTACCAGACAATGGTGAGCGCTACCTATCGACAGCTTTATTTGAAGCTGAATAAGGAGAACAATGAATCGTCGCCAATCCATCCAACGCATCACACGTTTAGGCATCTTGATGGGTCTTATCATCTTGATGACTTTTATTCCGAATATTGGATACATCCAAACAGGATTGTTTTCCATTACCACCATTCACATTCCCGTCTTGATTGGAGCTGCTCTAATGGGGCCGATTGGAGGTTTGGTTTTGGGTTTGACTTGGGGTCTGACAAGTTATTTCTATGCCCTGACCTTGGGAACCATCGAAGCCATGATTTTCTTGAATCCGATGGTATCGATTGTACCACGTGTGTTGGTGGGTTTGATTGTATCGTATACCACCCTAGCTTTGGATAAGGTTAATATGAAAGAAGTGTTGAAGTATGGATTGGTCGCAGGCATTGGGACTTTGAGCAATACGGTCTTGGTTCTTAGTTCGATCTTCATCTTTGCATCGGAAGGTGTCTTGAGTTTCAATCAAGCCTTCTCAACCATCATCACCATCATCATTTCAACCAATGGATTACTCGAATTATTCGCAGCTGTGATCATCGTCCCGGCTGTGGTTAAAGCCATCCGTAAGATATCGCCTCAACGTTACAGTTGAGGTTTTTTATGGGCATATTGATTGATAGGTGAAGGGTATCTTGATAAAGTTAGTTTAGGCTAACATTTAAAAGGAGAAATAAAATGAACTATCAATTACCTAATTTACCTTATGCATACGACGCACTCGAACCGTATATCGATGCGCAGACGATGATTATCCATCATACGAAACATCACCAGGCTTATGTCGACAACTTGAATGGTGCGCTTGCGAAGCATCCTGAAATCACATTGAACTTGGAAGCCTTGTTAAAGGACTTGGACAATGTCCCGGCGGATATCCGCAATGTTGTTCGCAACAATGGTGGTGGCGTATTCAACCACAACTTGTTCTGGACAATCTTAGCGCCAGCACGTGGGCAAACACCAAGTGGTGACTTACTTGCGGCGATTGCGAAAGCATTCGGAAGCTTGGATAACTTCAAGACTGAATTTGAAACCGCAGCGAAGACACGTTTCGGCAGTGGTTGGGCATGGTTGATCGTTGATGCGGACAAGAACTTGAAAGTCGTGTCCACACCAAACCAAGATGCACCGCTCAATGAAGGCACCCCAATTTTGAATTTGGATGTCTGGGAACATGCTTATTATTTGAAATATCAAAACCGTCGTCCTGAGTACGTTGGCAACTTCTGGAATGTTGTTAATTGGGAAGAGGTTGAACGTTTGTACTTAGCTGCTGTATAATGCTAGCATGCAAAAGAAACAACCCCTCGAACAACTCAGTTTAGGCGAAGAGATCGGAAACTCAATCACCCATGGTTTAATGGCTGCATTGATGATCATCGCTTTGCCCATCAGTGCGATCTATAGTTACAATAAAGGCGGATGGACCCAAGCTTTGGGTGTGTCCGTTTTTGTCATTAGTTTGATGCTTATGTTTTTAAGCTCTACGCTTTACCATGCGATGGCACCCAAGAGTAAGCATAAATTGGTCATGCAGATTTTGGATCATATCTTCATCTATTTTGCGATAGCAGGATCGTATACTCCTATTGCCATTTCTTTGATAGGTGGGTGGAAGGGTACCTTGATTCTTATCATCCAGTGGACCATGGTCTTTGTAGGCATTCTTTATAAGTCCATTGTACGTCGTAAGGTTCCAAAGGCCTCATTAACCATTTATCTAACGATGGGATGGATTGCGGTCTTGTTTATTCCGGATTTGGTGCGTACCGCGAACATCTGGTTTGGCATCTTGATTGCTTTGGGTGGCATCTTCTACAGTGCAGGGGCTTGGTTCTATGCCCAGAAACATCGACCTTATTTCCATTTCATTTGGCATCTGTTCATCAATATCGCAGCAGCCACACAC
>JBLJAX010000037.1:0-3161 GCA_047637795.1 Erysipelotrichaceae bacterium
TTGGAATTGGTCAAGATCTTGCGCAAAGAAGGCAGTGATGCAATTTTAATCATGCTTACGGCAAAAGATGAAGAAGAAGATTTAATCGATGCTTTTGAAGCGGGTGTGGACGACTATGTTCGCAAACCATTTTCTTCGCGTGAATTGATGTTACGCATCAACGCTCATCTTAAACGTATGAAGTTGTCACTAACAACGATCAAAGTATTGGGTGATGTTCATCTTGATCTTGCGAAACGTGTTTGTATGATCAAGGATGAACCTGTTTTCTTAACTAAGATTGAGTTTGATTTACTCCTGTATTTCTTCGAAAATATCAATCAAGTCTTATCTCGTGATATGATTCTAAACGCCTTATGGAATTTCGAATATGATGGAGATACACGCATTGTGGATGTTCATGTCTTCAAGTTGAAAACAAAAATGAAAACCAGTCTTCTTGAGTTCAAATCCATTCGTGGGATTGGTTATCAGTTAGAGGTCACCAGTGAATAATCGTTTCTTGATCAAACTCATCGCAGCTTTCTTGATCTTGATTCTGAATGACTTTGTTCAATTCGTTGAGCCGGTTATTCTTACTTTTAGCGTGTTTGGCTTTATCCTCTATATTTTTTATGATGAGATCAACTTAAAGAAAATCCGCATCGATCAGCTCATTCGACAATACCAACAGGAAATGAATATCGTCAATAAAGAATCCAGCTTAAGAACTAAGCAGCTGGAATCCATTGTATCCAACATCAATTTTCCAATGGTGCTGATTGATCAACATGCACAAATCCTCCTTGTAAATGATAGTTTTTTGAAGCTAAACAACATCTCTGAGATTAAACAACTCAATGAGAACAGTCCGCTTCACAGTGAATTACGAAATTTCATGCGTGAAGCATTTCTCAAGGAAATCAGCAATCAAAAAACCATGAGCATTCAACAACAAGATTACAGTGCACTTTCAATTCCGATTTATGAAAATGGACGCTACATGGGTTGCTTATACATTTTTCAAAACATCACTTATATTCTTGAGCGTGAACGTATCCAAAAACGTTTTATTGCGGATGCTTCACATGAGTTGAAAACACCTGTTTCGGCAATCAAAGGAATGATTGAAATACTGAATCGACCTAATTTCAAAGATGACGAAACTTTACTCGATTTTCACCAACAGATAGAAATCGAGACAAAACGAATGGAAAACATCATACAAGACATGCTGACACTGTCACGCAACACAGCGAAGAATGTCTTACTTAACATAGAGCATTTCAACCCGTATCTATTAATCAATGATGTGATTCGTAGTCAACAATCTCATATCTTACAAAAACATCTAAATGTGGAAAACAAACTTTCAGAAGATATGATGATCGAAGCCGATCGTGATAAGTTCTATCACATCTTCTCTAACTTATTAAGCAATGCGATCAAGTCGAGCGTGCAGGGGACGATTCGATTTGAAAGTTCAATGGACGATCGTTTTTTATCCATACGGATTCAAGATGAAGGGGTCGGTATGCATTCTTCAGAAATTCCTTATATCTTTGAGCGTTATTATCGAATTGATGAATCCCGCTCAAGGGATACGGGAGGTAGTGGTCTAGGCTTGGCAATTGTTAAGACCTATGTCAATGCTCATCAAGGAACAATCGAAGTTCAGTCAGAAGAAGGTAAAGGTTCAAGCTTTATCTGTAATTTTCCAATTAGAATTGTGAAAAAAGCTTAACAATCCATTAACACACAGTAAACCAATGCATTTGAAAGATTTCATATACTAGTCTCAGGAGCAATCCTAGGAGGAAATATGAAATTTTTTCGATTAATGGTAGTTGGACTAATTTTGTAAGTGCTGGGTTGATTTTAGGATTAACATTAAGCGCATGTACGGCTGCTGAGTCGAACACTCAAGAAGAAACAAAACTATCGGGATCGATCTCAATCGATGGATCGTCTACTGTATTCCCAATCACGGAATTGGTTGCAGAAGATTTCAACGCAGAAAATAATGATGTCCAAATCACGGTTGGATTCTCTGGTACAGGAGGTGGATTCACAAAATTCGCTGCAAAAGAAATTGAGATTTCTGGTGCATCACGCCCAATTAAGACAGCTGAAGCAGAAGCGGCTACCGCTGCTGGAATTGAATTCATCG
The DNA here is from genome assembly GCA_047637795.1 of Erysipelotrichaceae bacterium. Lineage (GTDB taxonomy): Bacteria > Bacillota_I > Bacilli_A > Erysipelotrichales > Erysipelotrichaceae > UBA2212. The sequence continues at coordinate 2,150 of JBLJAX010000037.1, forward strand.
AATTAATGGTCGCATATGACGGTCTATCGGTTGTTGTGGCTAAAGATAATGAATGGTTGGATTATTTGACCATTGAAGAATTAGCTAAACTATATGGACCAGAAGCGACTGCTACAAAATGGAGCGAGATTCGTGAAGGTTTCCCAGATACAGAAATCAAATTATATTCACCAGGACATGACTCGGGTACCTTCGATTACTTTACGGAAGCTGTCAATGGTAAAGGTGGCTTGATTCGTCAAGACAATGAAACCGTTAAGATCTTCTTCAGTGAAGATGACAATGCTTTGGTAACAGGTGTTGCTGGGGATGCAGGTTCGATTGGTTACTTTGGTTTCGCTTATTATGAAGAAAACGCAGATAAGTTGAAGTTGGTTCCAATTCAAAAAGACGATGCGCCTATTACACCGAGCTTTGAAACAATCAGTAACAGTTCATACCCACTCTCACGTCCTCTGTTCATCTATGTAAATAAAGAAAGTTTAGCGCGTGAAGAAGTCAATGCATTTGTAACTTTCTACTTAGAAAATGCGGGTGAACTTGCGAGTGAAGTCGGATATGTCGCACTTCCAGATGCATTGTATTCTGAAGCTTTGGCGAAACTAGACTAAGAAATACGAACGATTCGGCAAGGGCGCCAACGGCGCCTCTTTGCCGTCCAAGGAGAGTATGCGTGAAAAAGAAGAAGACATATTTACAAGAAAGCATCATTCAAATGATTTTGGCGCTCTTTGCGTCTATTTCAATTTTAACAACCATCGGAATCGTATTTAGTTTGTTGTTTGAAAGTGTCATATTCTTTAATGAGGTATCCATCATTGAATTCTTTACGACGATCCGTTGGGCACCGGTGTTTGATCCACCATCATTTGGTGTCTTACCTTTGATATCCGGCACACTCTTGATTGCGGTTTTATCCAGTATGGTATCATTACCGCTTGGTTTGGGGAGTGAGATATATTTGAGTGAATTTGCTTCTTCAAAAGCACGTAAGTTAATCAAACCCCTCTTA
>JBLJAX010000038.1:0-4271 GCA_047637795.1 Erysipelotrichaceae bacterium
AAATCTTTGTATAAGAGATTTAAAGGTCTATGCTTCATCACTTGGTGGTCATTTATCTTACTATAGAGATCGAATGAATCTTGAGGTTGATGCAGTATTGCATTTAAATGATGGAAGATATGCATTGATTGAGTTTAAATTAGGAAATAAGCAAATAGAAGAAGCTGCGAAACACCTTCTAGAAGTGGTTAAACTTATTCATAATGCAAATGAATCTAAACCTATTCATAGAATAAATGAACCTGCCATGTTGATTATTATCACTGGTGGTGAAATGGCATACACTAGAAAAGATGGAGTTAAAGTTGTTCCTTTTGGCTGTTTAAAGGATTGAAGACTCTTTTATATTTAAATAGAGATTTGTCTCGACTAAATAAACTCTTTTACCAAGTGATAAACTTAGCACGCTTCACTTCCACAAATTTTGTTAACGAGCCGCTGAAAAGCGGTTTTTGTTTGCTTCTGGAAGTATATATCGAACAAACTTGATAATAGATGATATTAAAGTCAGATTAGTCTATTGCACAAAAGTGCGCAAATATGCAGAATAATGCAATTGGGAATGCAAATATACAACTAGACTTAAACAGCACAAAATAAAGACCCTAGTCATAAAATGCATTAGGGTCTATGTATTATTTAGTTAATTAAAGATATTAGAAGTTAATTAGAGAGGTTTAAAGCGAGCATTGAAGAATCTCAACATTGGAGGTTCATACACGAATTCTAAGCCAGTAATGGTCTCACGCTTATTGTACAAAGCAATAACCGCATCAGCAACGATGTCCATATGAGCATAGGTGTACACTCTTCTTGGTATCGTAATTCGAACAAGTTCAAGCTTCGGACGATGATGTTCCCCAGTTTCCTTATTGCGTCCAGCAGAAACGATGCCTCTTTCCATGGCACGTACACCGGATTCGATGTATAAATGGGCGGCTAATGCTTGTGCAGGTAACTGATCCTGAGTTAAATGAGATAGAAATCTACGTGCATCTAAGAATACCGCATGTCCGCCTACAGGACGAACAATCGGTACACCTGCTGCTTCAAGTTGATCACCGAGATATTTGACTTGTTCAACACGATGCGAAATATAAGCATAGTCTACCGACTCTGTAATACCAATCGCCATGGCTTCCATATCGCGACCAGCCATACCACCATAAGAGGGCATGCCTTCAAACACTACGACAAGTTCTTTGCTTCTTGCGAACAAATCGTCATCGTTCATGGCTAAGAAACCACCGATATTAACCAAACAGTCTTTCTTGCCAGACATCGTACAGCCATCCCCATAGCTCATCATTTCATGGAGGATGTCTTTAATGGAGACATGCTTATAGCCTTCTTCACGCTTCTTAATAAAATAAGCATTTTCGACACAACGTGTCGCATCAAAGAAGATCTGAATATTGTGTTTCTTGCACAAAGCACTCACTTCTCGAATGTTTTGCATCGAGACGGGTTGTCCACCAGCTAAATTAACGGTAACCGCTAAACAAACATAAGGAATGCGTTCTGCTCCAAACTCATCAATAAGTGCTTGTAGCTTGTTTAGATCAATATTCCCTTTAAATGGAAGATCGATTTCTGAATTATGTGCTTCATCGATGATCACATCTTTAAAGATGCCCCCATTCGCTTCTTGGTGATAGCGCGTTGTGGTGAAATACATGTTACCGGGGATAATATCGCCTTGTTTAATTTTGAGTCGAGATAATAGATTCTCTGCACCACGACCTTGATGGGTTGGGACCATATGTTTGAATCCGTAGTACTCTTTTACTACTGCATCCAAATGCAAGAAATTACGACTACCGGCATAGGCTTCATCTCCGATCATCAACCCTGCCCATTGCCGATCGCTCATTGCGTTCGTTCCACTATCCGTAAGCAAATCGATATACACATCCTCACTCTTCAGAAGAAATGTATTATAACCTGCCTCAATCATGGCAGTTTCTCTTTCTTCCCTACTCATCGACTTCATCATCTCCACAACCTTTATTCTAAATGGCTCTGCTGGGTAGTTATTCATCCTAAGTCTCCTTTAAATTTACTTTATCGATGATTGTAAGCGCTGTCAATGAATCTTAAGGATGTAAATAATGATAGTAAAAGAAACAATATTTTATATTCTGTAAATATTCTCAGTAATGATTTCAATATATCCAAAGGTGCTCATTCTGCTCAACAAACACAAAACTAGCATAGAAAGAATGATTTGAAAATTGAGCTCTTTCAATTATTCAGTTTCATAAGTAAGGTGGTGTGTACATTCAACCGAAGTTGTTCTTCTTGCTTAAGACCTTATTTATAACAACTTTAAATGATATCATTGAAATTAAAGAATACAGGAAAACTGGGAGCACTCATGAAATATCTACTCGACACTACAAACATCGAAAGCATTCAGAAATACATTGCGATTTTACCCATCGATGGCATCACAAGCAATCCAAGCATCGTTAAACGAGAAGGAAGAGTTGATTTCTTCAATCACTTTAAAACCATTCGTTCCATCATTGGCTTTGAACGATCCTTACATATTCAAGTCACTTCTCAAGACTGTGAAGGCATGTTGGATGACGCACAAGCAATCTTAGATCATATCGATCAAAGTGTCTTCGTTAAACTTCCCGTAACGCTTGAAGGACTCAAAGCGATGAAAATACTGAAAGCTAAAGGCGTTCAAGTTACAGCGACGGCAGTTTATTCTAAAGCACAAGCATTCTTAGCTTTAGAAGCTGGTGCAGATTATATCGCACCTTACTTCAATCGTATCCAGAACCTTGGAAACGATCCCAAGGATCTTATTCAGAGTCTCTCGATGATGATAGATAAGAATCAATATCCATGCAAGATCTTAGCTGCCAGCTTTAAATCAATGGACCAAGTAAGCGATGCTTTTGAAGCAGGGGCACACACTGCAACGATGAGCGTTGATCTGATTGTGGATGCGCTGAATCAAGCTGAAATCCATAAGGCTGTCGATGTCTTTGAACAAGATTGGGAGAGCATTTATGGCAAAGGGATGAGAATAAAAAACTTAAAATGATTGATCATAAAGGTCTTAACCTCATTTTTTAAGAGGTAAGACGGAAAACACAAGATCTCAATCAATTGAAAACCGCTTCTCAGCGGTTTTGGTTTATTTTTCATTTATAAGCAAATCTCTAATCTCCGCAAGCTTCTGTTTTTGCGCTTCACTTACTTCAGGATACTTAGGATCGATGGACTCTAAGGTACTCACAATAATCTCCGCTATGACAGCACGTGCAAACCACTTCTTATCCGAAGGAATGACATACCAAGGGCAATCCTGTGTGGAAGTCGCATTGATCGCATCTTCGTAAGCTTCCATGTATTGGTCCCAATAACCACGCTCCACCACATCTCCTTCACTGAATTTCCAGTTCTTTGCAGGATCATCAATCCGTTGTAAGAATTGTTTTTTCTGTTCGTCTTTAGAGATGTTTAAAAAGATCTTAATCACGCGAAACCCATTCTGATGCAAATGTTTCTCATAATTCTTTATTTGTTCATAACGATCTTCAAAGATATCTTTCGTTAAGACTCTTTCAGGAAGGGCAACTTTCTTATGTAAATCATGCACCTTCACAACCAACACATCTTCATAGTAGGAGCGATTAAAAATTGTGATCATGCCACGTTGAGGGGCAGCCTTCATCGCTCTCCATAAATAATCATGAGCTAATTCCTCTGACGAAGGAACCTTGAAATTATGAACCGTAATCCCTGCAGGATTAACACCACTCATGACATACTTAACAGCCCCATCTTTACCTGCCGCATCCATGGCTTGAAAGATGATGAGAACACCTTCTTTACCCTCGGCATAAAGACGATCTTGAAGACTTTGCAAATCCATGATGTGGTCTTCACGTAAGTCTTCAGCTTCTGCTCGATCTTTAAACTTGCCATCTTGATTCGTATCAAAGTCTTTAATCTTGAATTTCTTACTTCCATCAAAACGGAAATCATTGATATTCATTATAATTCCTCCACTTGTTTAAATAAGTAGTCTTAGTTGTTTTCATTATAACATTATTAATGAATGAGATTAGTTTCACAATTGTCGGAAGATTATAATCAAATAAGATTATAAAAAACCGCTGAGATGCGGTAATTACTTAAGTTGTGTATAGTATTGGAATCAAAAATAGGGATAGTATAAAAACGAATGACTCAATCCAAATCTTGAATCGTCATACGACTGATTTCTTGACTTGGAGCGTTTCTTTTAT
>JBLJAX010000039.1:0-2210 GCA_047637795.1 Erysipelotrichaceae bacterium
CTCAAGACGGCAATTGAAGCTATTGATCAAATCCTTTGAGGAACGCTAGTTTCCTTGTAATTTGTTTGTGTTTTGCTATAATAGTTGTGTTACAGGAGATAGGTATGGACTATAAAAAATATATAGCAGACATTCAAGATTTTCCGATTGAAGGCATTTTATTTAGAGACATCACACCTTTGATGGGTGATGGGGAAGCATTTCATAGTGCAACTCAAGAAGTCGTCCAATTTGCGCGTGAAGTCAATGCGGAAATCGTTGTTGGACCTGAATCCCGTGGCTTTATTTTTGGTTGTCCCGTTGCGTTTGAACTGGGGATCGGTTTTGTGCCTGTTCGCAAACCTGGCAAATTGCCACGCGAAACAGTTAGTTACAGTTATGCTTTGGAATATGGAAAGAATGAACTCCATGTTCATAAAGACAGCATCAAGCCTGGTCAACGCGTTATGATTGTCGACGATTTGTTAGCGACAGGTGGAACCGTTGAAGCGACGATTCGTTTGATTGAACAATTGGGTGGCATCGTTGTGGGTTGTGCCTTCTTGATCGAATTGGATGCGCTCAAAGGCCGTGATGTTCTTAAGGGCTATCCAATCTTCACTTTAGTTAATTATGATTAATCGAAGACTTGTCTTCGATTTTTAAAAGATAGGTTTCCATGCAAAGAAAACAACAAGAGGTCACAATTGAAGCGATTCTCGATCTCGTTAGAGCGGTGAATCCGGACAAAGAAGCTTTGGATTTGATTCAAAGAGCTTTTCTTTATGCATCAGAGAAACACAAGACACAATTAAGAAAAAGTGGTGAACCGTATATCGTTCACCTTTTGAATGTGGCCTACATCTTAGCGGATTTGAAGGTTGGACCGAAGGCGATTGCGGCGGGGTTGCTGCATGATGTGATCGAAGATTGCGATATCTCAAAGGATCAATTGGCTGCTGAGTTTGATGATGAAATCGCGACCTTGGTCGAATCCGTGACCAAGATTGGTAATATCGAATTCAAAGATGAAAAAGAATACATGGCGGTCAATCATCGTAAGATCTTCATTGCGATGGCAAAGGATATCCGTGTCATTCTAATCAAACTGGTGGACCGTTTGCATAACATGCGTACATTGCAGTTCATGAGTGAAATCAAACAGAAGAAGATTGCGGCAGAAACTTTGGATGTCTATGCACCAATCGCGCATCGTTTGGGGATCAGTGAAATCAAGAATGAACTTGAGGATTTAAGTTTCTATTACCTCTATCCAGATAAATACTATGAAGTTGCGCATCTTGTCGAAATGCGAATAGCGGAGCGTGATCTTCAAGTCAATACGATGATCAAAGACATCAGTGCGCTTTTGACTGAAAACAAAATCAAGTTTAGAATCTTTGGTCGCTCGAAACATCTATATAGCATCTATAAGAAGATGACGACGAAGAACAAGCGTTTTGATGAGATCTTGGATCTGCATGCGATTCGCATCGTTACGACGGATAAGGTCTCATGCTATGAAATCCTGGGTTACATTCATGCGGAATATCGTCCCATTCCAGGACGTCTAAAAGATTATATCGCGATGCCGAAGATGAACATGTATCAATCCCTGCACACCACGATTGTTGGTGAGGGTGGAAGCATCTATGAAGTTCAAATACGAACGGAAGAGATGGATTCGATTGCTGAGAAAGGGATTGCGGCGCATTGGCATTATAAAGAAGGTTCCAAGTTCACACCTGAAAAGAATCAGAAAGAGATTGAAGATCGACTTTCTTGGTTCAAAGACTTTGGTAACCTAACGCAAGAGAGTAAAGATGCGGATGAATACATGGATATTCTAACGCATGATGTTTTTGAAGCCAATGTTTATGTCATGTCGCCAAAGGGACGGGTCATTGATTTGCCGAATGGTGCGACGCCATTGGATTTTGCGTATCGTATCCATACTGAAATTGGGCATGCGACAGTCGGTGCGATTGTAAACAATGTCTTGGTTCCATTGAACACACCTTTGAAGACAGGGGATGTGGTTTCAATCAAGACGTCTAAGCAATCCAATGGACCTTCTGAAGACTGGTTGAAGATTGTTAAAACAACCCATGCGAAGTCGAAGATTCGAAATTATCTTCAAAAGAAGGAAATGGATGATCGTTCGATTTACATTGAAAAAGGTGAGCATCTCTTTAAAGAAGAATGTAAGAAACGCAATATCGATGATAAAG
>JBLJAX010000040.1:0-2692 GCA_047637795.1 Erysipelotrichaceae bacterium
TGAGGCTGAATTGATTCTGATTGATCAAAATCATGAAAATCAAATCGATTTCGAACAAACACTCCTGCAGTACTTTAATCAAAATGCGGCGAATAAGTGGCACTATTCATTTGACGCACTTGACGAAGATTCTGACGATGAATTCATTCTAGAGAGAACAGTTGAAGTTCGAAATTACGCTATCAAATTGCGCTATCCCAAAGCAGTTTATGACCAGGCTGTATTAGAGCACACACGCGAGTTGATCTATCGTTACGAATTTGATGACAATTCCTATATCTGGATTAATCAGATCATCAATTATGACGGAGGTGATGATTATGCCATCCGTTTGGTTCATCCCAATCTTAGGGATACAGAAGGAATGTTGTTGTCAACGGATGCGACGGATGTCAAAGGGACCACACCGTATTTGACTGAGCTTGAAGGTGTCAAAGCCAATGGGGATATTTATTTCCGTTATTACTTTCAAAAGAAAGATTCAGATGAGATCAAAGAAAAATTGACATATGCGAAGCTTTTTGTGGAATATGATTGGGTCATTGCCTATGGCGTCTATATTGATGATACTGAGATTTTCTTAAGAGAAGTACAAAGTGAAAGTCAGGATTTAGTAAATAATCTGGTCCTTCGATTGATCACATTTCTAGTTGCGATCATTACGCTTGGGTTTGGTTTGATCACATTCATGGAACGACGTGTAAAACGAAAAGAAACAGAAGCTTTGAAATTGGAGTTGGATCGTGATGCGTTGACCATGGCTTACAGTCGTAGAGCTTTCGATTTCTATCTACCAAATGCTTATGATCGTTTCAAAGAATCTGGCGTATCACCTTTGTTTCTGTTGGTTGATATCGATGATTTCAAAGACATCAATGATCAATACGGACATGCGACGGGGGATCAAGCACTAAAGGCATTTGCAAAAACAATCATCGAACGTAACCGCAAGGAAGACCGTGTTTATCGCTTAGGTGGGGATGAGTTTGTTTTGGTCTATGAAGGTGTCCGTGAAGAAAATGACGTGACACTAAGTGAAATTATCTTGGAGAGTGTTCGTGGTATCGATTTAGGTGGTTTGCCAATGACCTGTTCGATTGGATTTGGTCGCTTCAGCTCTGAGGATGCCAGTGGCCAAGATTTGCTCAATCGAATTGATAAAGCCTTATACAAAGCTAAATTGAACGGAAAAAATACTTCAAGCAAGTAAAAAAGATTCCCATGAACAAATCAATCTACTAGACAGGATCTAACTGATTAGAGTGTTGTTCACAGGAATCTTTTTAATTTGGATTCTTGATGGCTAAGTTAACACGTGTTGTGTTGGATGTCGAAGAACCATTGTTGATGTTGAAAGTGAAATAATCATCTTGTTTGTCACCCCAATGGGTATAGGTGAAACTGCCGGTATTGCCGTCATAGGCCAATTCTCCATGACTTGGATAATTGACAACCGTGTAATAGATATAACCATTATTAGGTTCATATCCGATCATTTGTCCATTAATGGACTCACCGTTGTTCAATGAATAGACATTTTGTATGGCGATTGGAGCACCCGCTACATTAATGTTCGCGAATTCTTTCTTAATCAAACCGGTCGCATAGAGGCTAGAGTTGGCATACTGAGCAGGTGCTAAATAAGGATTGACATTTAAGAGATGTGTGATGTCTGAGACATTGGCAGGCCGACTTATGTTTTTGGGATTGGGTTCATCTTTATATAGACTGTTCAAGATGACGTTATTGATTTTGCCCGGTAGATTCATATTGATGACAGATTGCGTGATGTGAGAAATCTGACCTTCGACGGCTTTGTCATAGCCCACCCAAACAGCCGTTGTATGTTGGCTCGTTCCAGCAATCATCCATTTGTCTTTCGCTGCACCTTTTGGTACACCATATTCAACACCGGTGTCGCCCCAGTCAGAGGTACCGGTTTTAGCATAGACTTGATAATTACGTTTCAAGATCTGCATGAAGTTACGATACGGTCCACTGACATCTTGTTCCATCATCATGGCAGAGATATAAGCGGCTTCTTTGGATAGTACGGACTTACTTTCATAATTCGCAACGAGAGGCTCCGTCCCGTCTACGAATTCAATGCGACGTACAGTATGCGGTTTGATGTAATTTCCTTCACTAAGAATCATGCGATAGGCGCCAGCCATTTGAAGTGGTGAGGCAACGAAACTGGAACCACCGATACCATAACCCAAGTCGAATTGATTCACTTGATTGAAACCGATATCGTTGAGGTAAGTGATGATGTTTCGAATACCCATTTTCTGTGCGACCGCACCCATCGTTTCAATGGCAGGGATGTTCAAGGATACACCGATGGCATAATCTAAGGTAACGTTACCGCGATAAACTCCATCAAAGTTCTTAATGACGACATCCTCAACCCCTGCATAGCGGATGGGTTTATCTTCCAAGACATGTTTTGTGGACCAGCCTAATTTCTCAAAGGCAAGGGGATAGGTCAAGATGAGTTTTGCGGAGGAACCAGGTTGACGATACATTTCAGTGGCACGATTGAATAAGCGTTCGCCTTCGTAGAAGCGTCCACCACCCAAAGCAATGATTTCACCTGTTTCATTATCAAGGGTGACCATTGCGGATTGAATGACTTCATTTGGCCAAACAACCCCATCATCTAAACCATTCTGGATATTTTCGAAGGTTT
>JBLJAX010000041.1:0-7091 GCA_047637795.1 Erysipelotrichaceae bacterium
AAGTCTAAGAAATAAGCCATTTTCAAATTAACGGAAATTACTTTAAGAATTCAGGCTAACATAAATTACGATGGATATACCATACCAGCAAGTACGAGTTACTATTTAAACAGCAAATTAAGTTGAAGCCATCCAATGGCAAGGATGAGCTATTTTACCTCCTTGCAACAACTTTATCAAACTGGCCAAAGTGTTACTAAAATGAGCAAATTGAAGCGAAAAACATTACAGCGTACACTTTTTAACATTAATTTGCTTTTTTCCACCCAAGAAATTCTTTTCTGTAGTCTTCTCTTTTGATTTTATGATAAATTCGATTATGCAAGATCTTTCTAATTGAATATGGAAATGGTTCATAGATAAGAAAGTTCAAATACAAGTAACGAGCCTCATTACGATTGTATTTCTTGGCTGAATAGACGCGATGAATCAATTTCTTAAATTGGCTGTTGTTGGTGATGAACTCATTCAACAAGATTTCAAGATAAGCCTCATCTCCGATGAGCTCATGTAAACTCGCTTCGATGACAACCTTCTTAAATTTCATGAATACTTGATGCAAGTAACTCTCTTTATGCACGCGTGCTTCATTTTTATAATAAACTTCGATGAGCTTAAACTGTTGTCTTTCATTAAAATTCTGAAAGGCAAACAATACTTCATCATTAAAATCATGTTTGATAATCAACTCTTTTACGATCTTAATCGATGGCCACAACGTTGGATTGAAGTAGCTTGAATATGCTAAGTAATATAATAATAGATGGCTTAATTTGGGATGGAAGATCTCGAACTGATTAATGAGTTCATCAAATCTTCTTCTACCTAAGACCACATCGGATTCAAACCAATTCAGTAAGCTTTCAATTGCTTGTAGATCTGTAATCCATAAACAATTGCGCTTGAACAATACTGAATACCTGTTGATTTCTAATCGAACTGCATCAACATCTTTAGTCGAGCAAAAAAAAAGATTCAATACACGTTGGCATAGATAATCTTGAGTCTTATTATTAGATTCACGAAGTACGAATTCCGCATCAAGTTTTGCAAGCAACAGATCATATACATGTGTCTTAGCAGTTATCTTGTTTTGTTCTAATCTTGATAGGGTGCTTGATGCACAAATCCTATTATTAGGGATTTCTCCATAGTTCTTTTCATGAGGATACACTTTCACAAATTCTGCTTGTTTGAAGTGACCAAGTGCATCTTCTTTCAATCGCAATCGTCTGTTGATTGCGATGTATTGGTTTAGTCTAAAAAATATTTCCTTTTGATTCATGATAGATACTTTCTTTAGTATAGAGTTGATAATAAACCCCCTCCAAAGACATTAAGTCTTCGTGACACCCTTCTTCCACGATCCCATGAGGTGTCAATACATAAATCCAATCCGCATCTTTAATCGTTGATAAGCGATGTGCCACAATCAAACTCGTTCGATCTTTACTTAACTCATTCAAAGTCTTTTGAATCTCTTTTTCGGTTTGATTATCCAAAGCACTTGTAGCCTCATCAAAGATCAGAATCTTTGGATTTTTTAAAAATACTCGAGCCAATGCGATCCGTTGTCTTTGACCACCCGAAAGCGTCACGCCACGCTCGCCGATCTGCGTATGGATGCCTTCATCCAGCTGCTCAATGAAATCCCATGCTTGCGCTTGTTTAGCGGCTTCCATGACTTCTTCCTCACTCGCATCAAACTTTCCATATCGAATGTTCTGAAGGATCGTGCCTCCAAAAATGAAGACATCTTGTTGGACGATGCCAATGTGTTGTCTGAGACTATTGAGTTGGATTTCTTGAATATCTTTGCCATCAATTAAGATTCGTCCATCACTTAGTTCATAGAAACGAGGTATCAAACTACAAAGAGTCGATTTACCACCGCCACTTGGTCCAACAAAAGCAACTTTCGTACCTGCCTTGATCGACAAGGAAAGATCCTTTAAAACATGCTTATCCCCTTCTTCATCATATTGGAAACTAACATGATCAAAAATGATTTCACCCTTAACATCAGATAATATAGTGGCATTCTCATAGTCTTTCTGCTTTGGAATCTCCATGATCTCAATAAAACGCTCAAAACCTGCCATTGCCTGATTGTACATCATGATGAACGCGGAGATCTTTGTGATCGGTTGTTGGAACAATTGAACGTAAAGGATAAACTCAACCAATGAACCCACTGTCATCCGATCTTGAATGACAAGATACCCTCCAACAAACAGGACCATCCATGTGATCAACATGACAAAGAACTTCACTGTCACACCAAACTCCGCCATGACCTTCAAAGCACCTTGACGCGACACCAAGAAACGAGCATTGCCTAAGGCAAAATCCTCACTCTCATTCTCTTCAGCTGTAAACGCCTTGACGACACGTATGCCAGAAAAATTACTCTCGACGCGTGCATTGATTTCAGCCAAACGCTCACGCATGACACGAAATGCCTTACGAAACTTGAGATTCTGACGAACTCCGATGAAAATCATCAAAGGAACCAAAATCGTCATGACGATTGCCAACTCTAGATTGCTGGTGTACATCATGTAGAAGCTTCCCACCAGTAAAACAATTGATATGAGTAGATCTTCAGGACCATGATGCGCCACTTCCGAGATATCATTCAAGTCATTGACCAAGCGCGACATCAACTTACCCACTTTCATACGATCAAAATACTGAATGGGTAAACCTTGAATGTGATTGAAGAGATCATTTCGCATGTCACGTTCCATACGAACACCTAAGACATGACCCCAATACTCCACAACATACTGTAGTAACACACGCACAATAAAAAACATCCCCAAAATCAACAACCATCCGATCAAACGTTGGAATTTCTGCTCAGGTATGATACTTGAAATCAGATAATTCGTAAAACGTGGGGTGATCAAATCAATGGATGCGATTAAAATTGCTGAAAGGATATCCAACAAAAAGAGATGCTTATACGGTTTGTAGTAAGTGATGAATCTTTTTATCATAGCAATATAAAACCCGTAATAACGGGTTTAAATAGAGTCCCAAAAGGTGATATATTCCCTGGTTTATCAGGTGGGTAACATGTGCTTAATCTTAGGATTCCAAGCAATGCCCGGCATTCACACAACTAAGCAACTTCCGTTTCCCTTATATCGAAGTGTCGGAAATAACGTGATCCTTTTGGGTAATTAAATTATACCATAAATTATTCTTTTGCAATCAAGAGATGCAATTCTTCCAATTGTTTCAACTCTACTGGACTTGGGGCCTCCGTTAAAGGACAACGTGCAGATGCATTCTTTGGGAAGGCAATGACATCTCTCAACGAATCGGATTGTGTCAGAACCATCGCGAAACGATCCAAACCAAAAGCGATGCCACCATGTGGAGGCGTACCATATTTAAATGCATCGACGAAGAAGCCAAAACGTTCTTGAATCTGTTCTTGTGTAAAGCCAATCAACTCAAACATGGTTCTTTGCATTGTTTGGTCATAAATTCGCATCGATCCACCAGCGATCTCAAAACCATTCAAAACCAAGTCATAGGCATGCGCCTTCGCTAACTCAGGATGTGCTTTAAGTTCTTCCACAGAACTAACTTTCGGACGTGTGAACGGATGATGCTTCGCTACATAACGCCCATTTTCATCATCATATTCGAAGAGTGGGAAATCCACGACCCAAAGATAGGAGAAATCCGCTTTGGATGTTAGATTCAATTTATCACGAAGCGCCAAGCGAACTGCACCTAAAGCGTTGGCAGCTCTTTCCCAACGATCGGCTGTAAGGAGAACCAAATCCTGCTCTTTCAAACTGAGTAGTTCAATCAATGACTTGCATTGTTCCTCACTGAAGAATTTAGCAGCACTACCCTCTAGTTGAGCATTGACATATTTCAATGCTACCAAAGCTTTCGTCCCATTCTTCTTAGCCACATCGGTAAGCGCATCCACTTCCTTACGCGTGAAATGAGCACCTTCATGTACGACAATCGCTTTGATGGATCCATCTTTAAGACTTAAGGCATTCTGGAAGATTGGAAACTCCGTTCCTACAAAGACATCTTTAACTTCATTTAACTTCAAACCAAATCGATTATCCGGTTTGTCACTACCAAACTGATCCATCGCATCTTGATACGATAATTTCAAGAAAGGCGTTTTAACCTCTAGATTCAAGACAGCCTTCATCACATCCTTGACCATCAACTCGATCAAATCCTGGAACTCATGTTCATCCAAGAACGACGTTTCAATATCCACCTGCGTAAAGTCCAATTGACGATCCGCACGCAAATCTTCATCTCTGAAACAACGTGCGATCTGATAATAACGCTCAATTCCAGAAATCATAAGCAATTGCTTGAAGATTTGAGGTGACTGTGCCAACGCATAGAATTCTCCTGCATGCACACGTGAAGGAACCAAATACTCACGCGATCCCTCTGGTGTGGATTTAGTAAGCATCGGTGTTTCCACATCAATGAAACCATTGTCATCCAAGTAGTTGCGCATCGTACGTACGATCTTCGCCCGTTGGATCAATTTCTTCTGCATTTCAGGACGACGTAAGTCCAAATAGCGATACTTCAAACGTGTATCTTCCAAGGCATCGGTTTCATCCTGAATGATCATCGGTGTTAGTTCCGCTTGATTGATGATCTTAAAATCACTGACTTTGATTTCGATTTCACCCGTTGCCAACTTAGGATTCGCATCTTTACGCTGAATGACCTCACCTGTTATTTGTACGATGTATTCATTACGAACATCTTTGATTTGTTCACTGATGGATTCATCAAAAACACACTGCGTGATGCCTTCACGGTCACGTAAATCGATGAAAACAATCGATCCAAAATTACGACGTTTACTGACCCAACCCACCAAAGTAACCTTCTGATTGAGATGGCTCGTATTCAATTCCCCACAATGATGTGTTTTAAGCATGTTCTCCTCCATGATCATGCTCACAGACATGATCTTCATTCAACCAATGATCCAACTGATGCAAGATCTCTTGTTCACCTAAAGTGACTTGTTCCTGCGTTGCGATATTCTTCAATACGAGCTGACCTTTTGCCATTTCATTCTGACCAAGCAGAATGGCGACTTTTGCACCCTTGCGTTCAACCGTTTTAAACTGAGCTTTAAACGAACGGCGGTAATAATCATAATCTGCTTTATAACCATTTAAACGTAAATAATTGCTCAAATGATAGGCATAATCCAGAGCCTCATCATCCAAGGTGACACAGTAGACATCAATGCCCTCATCTTGGACCAGTTCAACACCTTCCGCATCCAGAGCGACCAACAAGCGCTCAATCCCCATACCAAAACCGATGCCACTCATTTTAGGACCACCCAACTCTTCGACGAGTTGATCATAGCGACCCCCACCAAAGACCGTTGCTTGTGAGCCCATGTCTTTATTGACACTGACGACTTCAAAGACCGTATGTGTGTAGTAATCCAAGCCTCGAACCAAACGATCAGAGATTTCAACTTCCACACCACTGTCCTTCAAAACACTTACCAATTGATTAAAATAGGCTTTTGATTCATCGTTCAAGTAATCTTGAAGACGTGGTGCATTGAGCATGCTCGCATGTTCCGCATCCACTTTACAATCCAAAATACGCAAAGGATTCTGTTCATATCGACGTTGACAATCGCCACACATCGTATGAATGTCCGCTTCAAAGTGTTTCTTCAAAGCGTCTTTATACGCTTGTCGACTTTCTTGATCCCCTAAGGTATTGACCAAGACTTTTAAATCATTCAAGCCAAGTGTTCTAACAAAAGTCAAACCTAAGCCGATAACTTCCGCATCGATGTAAGGTGTTTTATCACCCAAAACCTCGATTCCGAATTGGTGATGGATCCGCATACGTCCTTTCTGTGGACGTTCATATCGGAAACATGGACTCACATAATAGTATTTGAACGGTGAATCGGGTTGCGTATACCATTTGTTCTCTACAAAACTACGAATCAAGCCAGCAGTTCCTTCAGGTTTGAGACTTAAAGAACGCTCACCACGATCCATGAACGTATACATTTCCTTATTGATCACATCACTGGAGTCATTGGCACGTGCAAAGACTTCCGTATGTTCGAATTCTGGAGTACGAACTTCTTCGTAGCCATAAACTTGCATCATCTCACGAATCAATTGTTCAATCTTGTGCCACTTCTTGATTTCCTTACCATACACATCTTGTGTTCCTCTTGGAACTTGATACTTTGACATATTTGCCTCCTTGAATAAAAAAAGCCTCCAGTTAAGGACGCTTTCACGTGGTACCACCTTAATTTGTATTAAAAATACACACTCAAGTCGATAACGGGATGACCGTCTACTTCTACTAAGTTCAAAGTAGCTTCTCCTAGGTGTCGATTCAATGGTTGACTTGGAACTTGCACCCTGCATTCCATCTCTAAATAATCAAACCATCAAACTTCCTAATCATTGAATTTATCCTATAATAGCACAGTTTAAAAAGTCCGACAACTAATTCTGAGCACGATGCACTTCAAAAACATTTTCAATCTTTTTAAGATTTGCCATGACGACTTTGAGGTGTTCCGCATCACTGACAACGACATTCATGTACGTCGTTGCCGTCACTTTATCTTCATTGACCGTTGAATTGACCGCAACCAAACCCGCCTTGCATTGACTGATGATGGTGACCAAATCTGAAATCAAGAACGAACGATCCTGAGCCAAGATATAGAGCTTGACCTCATATTTTCCTTCTTTGCGTTCTTCATCCCATTCCACATGGATCAAACGTTTGGTTTCATTTTTGATGTTGATGCAATCCTTGCGATGGACCTTGACTCCTTGACCCTTGGTAATGAAACCAACAATGTCATCGCCAGGTACGGGTGCGCAACACCCTGCCAAACTGATCATCATCGATTCGACACCCGAGACACGAATGCCTGATTTTGAAACGGTCTTTTTGACCTGCGTGTTTCTAAAGACGCGATCCAAATTGAATCCATCTAACAAGCCTCGCTTTTGAACATTCAAACGTTCAAAAACAGCAGCCAAAGACAGTGATTTAACCGCAATGGC
>JBLJAX010000042.1:0-14727 GCA_047637795.1 Erysipelotrichaceae bacterium
AACAAACAAGGCATCAAGGCGGGTGATCTTGTGAAGGAAGCTGCGGTGCTTTGTGCAGGAAATGGGGGCGGTCGACCGGATTTCGCCCAAGCTGGGGGCAAAGATGTGTCCAAATTAGGGGATGCGCTCCAGATGATTGCACAAAAACTCATCTAAATGCTTTCAAAAGCTTAGGGACTAGTTTAGAATAAAGAAAAAGGAGGATTATGGTATGAGTCAAAACCACACGGAGACGGTTGCCTTCAAATCAGATCAAATACGGCGCGATAACATCAAGCAGATCTTAAAACAAGTGCAGGCAGCGCTCGAAGACCGCGGATACAATGCAGTGAATCAATTGTCAGGCTATCTCATTTCCAATGATCCTGCTTATATCTCAAGTCATCAGAATGCACGTTCCTTGATTCAAACGGTTGAACGTTATGAGATCATTGAAGAATTGGTTCGTGCTTACCTGGATGATGCGGAATGAGAAGTATCGCATTGGATGTTGGTTCTAAAACGGTTGGGGTTGCGATCAGCGACCTCAGCGGTTTTTTAGCGAGTCCCTTACTCACGCTGCGCTTTGCGAGTGAGGACTATGACGATGCGCTTGATCAGATTGAAGGCTTGCTTAAAGAATATCCTGTGGATGCGATCATCTTGGGTTATCCCAAACATATGAATGGGAGTATCGGCGATGGGGCTTTGCGTTCGGAGTTCTTTAAGGATGAGATTGAGAAGTTTACGAAAGCAGCGGTCATTCTCTGGGATGAACGTTTGACGACGGTCATGGCGCACCAAAGTTTAATGAGCAATCAGATGCGCAATGAGAAACGTAAGAAGGTTGTGGACCAAGTCGCAGCCGTTACGATGTTGCAGGAATACTTGGATCAAAAGAGACAGAAGGAGTCACAGAATGGAAGAAAATAGTATCGTCGTTATTGACGAAAGCGGAAAAGAAATCAATATGGAGATCGTCTTCACCTATGAAGATGAGGAATCGGGTAAGAATTATGTTTTTTACTTTGATCCAAGTCAAGAAGATGGGGAAGTCTTTGTGTCCTGTTATGATCCTGAAGGGAATCTATCACCTGTCGAAGATCCTGAAGAGTGGAAGAAACTTGAAGTCATCTTTGAAGATTATGTCTTGACCCATGAAGAAAACGAAAACACGAAAAATTAAAAAGACAAGCTTAGGCTTCATCCTAATCTTGTTTTTTATCGTTGCGATCGGGATTGGTTATGGTACGGTACAAAGCAAATTGGATGCGGTAGGTCCTGAAGGTGAACAGGTCCTTTTTGCCGTAGAAAAAGGGGATACCCTGGACCAAGTCACAAGCAAACTCTATGAAATGAATCTGATTGAAGATAAGTTGGTTTTTGAAGTCTATGCCAAGTATGTGAAACTCACTGATTTCAAAGTGGGGGCGTTCCGTTTGGACTATGGTTATGATGTGAAGACCATTCTCAGTACCTTGGTGGATGCGAGTAAGATCGTACCGAGTGATGTGGTGGTTACGATCATTCCAGGGGATTGGGCAAAGCAGATCGCAGTGAAGATGACAGCGCAAATGAACAAGACCACGGCTGAGGATTTGATGGCTTTATGGAATGATGAAGCGTACATCCGATCCTTGATGGATGAATACAGTGTCTTGACCGAAGAAATCTTTGAAAACAAGGGTGTTCGTGTTTTACTGGAAGGTTATTTGATGCCTGAAACCTACTTCATGAATCCCAATGCATCTGCGGATTCATTGACACGCCGTGTGTTGAATCAAACGCAGAAGGTCTATGATGAAAACAAAGCCTTGTTCGATGCCTTTGGCATGTCCATCCACGATGCGATCACTTTAGCATCCGTGGTACAGTTTGAAGCAGGTTTGGTTGAGGACATGAAGATGATCTCACAGGTCTTCTTGAATCGGATGGCCATCAATATGCCATTGCAGTCCAGTGTCACGGTGTGTTATGCCTTGTATGAGTATGACAGTTGGAAGGATTGTGAGAATTACGACAATCAGAAACTGGATTCGCCTTACAATACCTACTTGTATCGTGGCTTACCAATCGGTCCGATCACAAATCCATCGAAACAAGCTTTATTGGCGACGATTCAACCGACTGCCAATGACTATTATTTCTTTTTAGCGGACATCTATGGCGATGGCAAAGTGTATTATGCAAAGACCTACACTGAACATTTACAGAACGAAGATAAGTACCTTAAACGATAGGAGAATGACATGAGTAAACGCATCATCATTGGAGTAGCGGGGGGCAGTGCCTCGGGTAAGACGTCTTTAGCCAAACGTTTGAAACGTGAGTTTGAAGAGACGAATTCTGTGGTGATCATCCGTCAAGATGATTACTATAAAGATCAAGCAGAGATGACAATGGAAGAGCGCTTAAAGGTCAATTATGATCATCCCTTTGCCTTTGACAATGATTTGTTGGCAAAGCATTTGGGTGAATTACGCAATGGTCAGACTGTAGACATGCCGACCTATGATTTCATTGAATACACACGTTCGGCTGTTGTCGAGAAATTAGAACCCCATGATGTCATTGTCGTGGAAGGCTTGTTTGTATTGGAGGATGAAGCAATTCGTAAACACTTGGACATTAAGATCTTTGTGGATACACCTGCCGATGTCCGTTTCATTCGACGTTTGAATCGTGATGTTCGCGATCGTGGAAGAAGCTTGGATAACGTCATCACCCAATATATGAATACCGTTCGTTTGATGCATGATCAGTTCATTGAACCTTCGAAACGCTATGCGGATGTGATTGTTCCAGAGGGTGGTAAGAATGAAGTTGCCGTCGATCTGCTTACGACGAAAATTGGTAGTATTATCAAGATGAATATGCTATAATCCAAAAGTTAAGGAGATCACACATGGCACAAGAAAAAGTAAGAGTAACAAGAGAAGGTTTTGATGAACTAAAGCGCGAACAAGAGCATTTGATTCATACCGTTCGTAAAGAAGTCATTGAAGATTTGCAAGCGGCACGTGCCCAAGGGGACTTGTCTGAAAATGCGGATTATGATGCGGCTCGTGATCGCCAAGCGCGTGTAGAAGCACGTATTCGTGAATTAGAAAATATCTTCAACAACATTGAAATCATTGATGTTCAAGGTGGAACACGTGTCGTTAAACTCGGTGCACAAGTCACCATTCGTAGTCGTGATGGTTTCGAAGAAACCTACACCATCGTTTCTTCCGTAGAAGCAGACCCACTCAATGGCAAGCTCTCCAACGTCACTCCTTTGGCAGTGGCTTTGATGGATCGCATGGTCAGTGATGAAGAGATCGAAGTTGAAGTTGAACCGCGTGAATTCATTCGCATCATCGATGTCAAATAATTAGGATAACGAACAAAATAAACGTATAAAGAAGGATGAAAATCCTTTTTTTAGTGTTGATTTTGAGTTCATGTGCTTCTGTAGAAGTTCTTCCTAAACAGGAAGACATCAAGATTCAGGTGCAAGTCCGTCATCTCGATCAAAGCATCGAGGTTTTTGAAGTACCACTTTATGCACCGCTTGAATCAATTCTTGATCAAATTGATTGTGATACCTGTGATTTGTCGCGTTTGAATCCCCAACAGATCTTGCATGATCAAGATTTGATCGTCCTCTATCCTATAGTGGAACAACGTATTTCAATCAATCAAGCAAGTCTGGAGGAACTATGTGAGCTTCCAGGCATTGGCCCTTCCATTGCGGCTAAGATCATTGCGCATCGTGAACAAGTCGGATTATTTCAATCTCTTGAAGAACTGATGCTCATCAAAGGCATCAAAGAACGCTTGTTTGCGAAGATCAAAGATCACATCAGTTTATGAAGTCATTCTTTGTGTATCTTAGTCTTTTGATGTGGGTGAGTGTCAAAGCACCTTGGCTGGCGATGCTTTTGTGTGTCTATTTCGTCATCACAAAGTCCATTCCTCAAAAAGCACTGTTTGGGATCTTGTTTGCTTTGTTTCTATTGCGTACAAACATCCAAGTCTGTCAACCCATCGATCACGGACGTGTCGTACGTTTGAATAAAAGTTCAGTGATGGTCCAACAGGGGTTTACCAAGGTGATGGTTCAAGTACAGGATGTCGCGATGTATGCGATGCATGATCACATCAAACTTTATGCTTTGCGTCCTCTTGAGGTCAATATGAATCAAGATGGCTTCGATCCTATGGATTGGTCAAAGGCCAATGGCATCTGTTATCGCAGCTCAGAAGCAGATAGCTTTCGCACTGAAGGCAAAGGCTGGATGCATCATTTAAGCACAGGTGGATTTAATCAAGATAAGCAATTTGTTCAGGAAATGAGAGCACTCCTGTTTCAAAGTGATCCGGATGATGTCCATCAACTTTGGGTTTCAATGGGCTTGGTTTATCTGGCAATTTTGGATGTGATCAGGCGTTTGTGCATCCACTTCAAATCGATTTGGGTGGAGCGGTGCATCAGCCTGCTCATCCTATTAAGTTTGGGTTTTTCACTCGGCATGCCCTTGGTATTGATTCGGATCTTGGTCACTTATGCAGTGGGGATGTTTGTGGAGGATCGCATGCTTAAATGGGCTTTAAGCATTTTCATTTGTTTGTGGCTCGCTCCCTATGGAAGTACCCAATTGGCGTACATCTTTCCTTTTAGTTTGCAGGCTGTCCCTTTGTTTGTGGATAAGCAAACTGTGAAATGGAGTCGCTTGTGTGTTGCCTTTTGGTGTTTGCTTATAAGCATGAAGCGTGTCTCTTTACTTGGGATTGTCTTATTTCCGATTAATCGAGTGTTGAATCTTGTGTTGATGCTCATGGGTTTCTTAAGTACCTTCATTCCTTTCATCCATAAGATCTTTAGTTATCTCTATCTAGGAATGGATCGGTGGTTCGTCTCTACGCAAGACATGTTTGTGGTACGTGGTAGAGGTTCAATTCTACTGATCATGTTTGTGATCTATGTTTTACATCGACTTAGAAATAAACATTTTGGCTTAAGCATCATGGCTTTATGCATAACCAATATTCTAATGGTACTGGTATCGTATCCCTGGTTCTATACGGTATCGATGCTTTATGTTGGACAGGGGGATGCGATCTTATTGCAAGCACCTTTCAATCAGAGTGTACTCTTGATTGATACAGGTCCGCCATCTCAATATGCAAATCTGAAAGCGAGCTTGGATCATCGTGGTATTCATACCCTTGATCATTTGATCATCACACATGATGATGCGGATCATAATGGAAACGTTGAAGCATTACAGAAGGATTTTGTAATCAAGAAGCTGGTTAAGCTTGGCAGCGATATCCAAGATGAATGGTTTTACTTGAAACATCTTCCCATCCAAGAGGCAAAAGAAGATAATGATTTGTCTTTGGTCTATCAAGTTCAACTTGAATCGTCAAGCTTCTTATTCATGGGGGATCTTGGGACAGCCGGTGAGCTCCAGCTCATCAAAGCCAATCCTGATCTCAAGAGCGATGTGCTCAAGTTGGGACATCATGGATCCAATACCTCAAGCAGTCTCGCGTTTCTTAACCATGTGCAAGCACGCATCGCTCTGATCAGTGCGGGTAAGAATACCTATGGTCATCCAAGTTGGGAAGTCATGGAGCGCTTGAAACGACTTGCGATACGTAGCGTTGTATCGCAGACCTCGGGAACGGTCCAAATCGTAATCACACCGTGGTTTCGGTTTATGTTCAATCGCTATAATCTCTTCACCTTGTTTTAAAAAGAGGGGGATTCTTTGTTATAATACCCATGTATGAACACCTTGATCTATGGCAATGAGTCGTATTTATTAAATCAAAAATTAGCTGAACGCATCAAAGCCTTAGTCGGTGAGCAAGATGGCATGAACACTGTTTTTTATGATGCCTCCAGTCCAAGCTTCTCAATGCAGGCGCTCTTGGAAGAGGCTCAGACACTTCCGTTCTTTTCGGAACATAAGGTTTTGGTTTTACAGAACTGTGCCTTTTTAACACGGGGTACGGCTTTAAAAGAGAGTGACCAAAAGGATTTGATGAATCATCTTAAGCAAAAAGTTGAAACATGTTCGATTTTCTTCTTGCATGATAATGATAATTTGGATACCCATAAAAACATCACCAAGAAGATCATGGAAGTCTGTGAAGTGGAATATGTCAAGAAGTTGGAGCCCTTTGCGTTTCGAAAAGAGCTGCTTGAGCTTTTGAAAAAGAATAAAATCGTAATGAGTGATGCGGCCTTTGAGGAGTTCCATAAACGCATGGATTCAAATCTATCAGTGAGTCATCATGAAGTTGAGAAATTGGTTTTATATGGAAGTCGTTTGGACTTGAGTGATGTGGAAGCTTTGGTCAGTCGACCGCTTGATAATGAGACTTTCCATTTGGTCAATGCCTTGATGGGTCAAGATCTTAAACAAGCCTTGAGCATCTATCGTGATATGATGACCTTGAATATGGAGCCTTTGTCTTTCAGTGGTTTGATTGCAAGTCAATTAAGATTGCTTTATCAAGTTGCATGTCTTCAAGAAGCAGGGTATCATCGTCAAGAAATGATCAATAAGCTCTCTGGAGCGAACAACATCAATGTCTATCGTCTGAATAAATTATTGGATTTAGCGAATCTGACACGACCGGATCGTGTGCTCAAGGTCTTGAATGCCTTGGCGGAGTTTGATCAAAGGGCTAAGAATGGATTGGTGGATAAGAAGTTTGGATTTGAATTATTTCTAATCGAGGCAAGCCAAGTATGGAATCACTAAAAGAACTTTATAAATTAGGCCCAGGACCCAGCAGCAGTCATACGGTAGCACCGTGGCGTGCCGCACAAATGTTTAAAGAACGCTTTCCGGATGCGGTGGCTTTTGATGTGGAGTTGTATGGCTCCTTGTCTTTAACCGGCAAGGGTCATTTTACGGATCAAATCTTGATTCGTACTTTTGCGCCGAAGCCATGTAAGATCTACTTCCGCTTGAATTGGGAACATTCATTTGAAAATGGTTTGATCATCAAAGCTTATGATGTTCGTAGCAATCCGATTGGACAATGGACCGTCTTTTCCTTGGGTGGTGGAAGCATCAAAGTATTGGATGAAGACTTTGATTTCCAACGTCATATCTATCCTCAGCAATCCTTAAGTGAAATCTATCGTGAAGTCCTTGAAAAACATCACAGCATTCCTGCCTATGTATTGCATTATGAGAAGGATGTGGAAGCACATTTGATGAGTGTTTTGGAAGGCATGTTTAAAGCGGTACGTCGCGGTTTGGAAACAACGGGTATTCTACCTGGTTTATTGGAGATACCACGGGTTGCGAAATCGCTCTATTTACAAGCAATGAGCAAAGATGATGTGTCTGCTCAGAATCGTTTGAAATTGGTGGCCTATGCGTATGCGAACAACGAAGAGAATGCGGCGAGTGGGATGGTCGTGACGGCCCCAACACTCGGTGCAAGTGGGGTCATGGCGTCACTGATGTATCATCTCTATACGGATATTGGGATTTCAAAACATAAATTAGTACAGGCATTGATGGTCGGTGGTGTTTTTGGGAATGTGATCAAAGAAAATGCGACCATTAGTGGTGCGATTGGTGGCTGCCAAGCAGAAATCGGCAGTGCCTGTTCAATGGCGGCTGCAGCCTTGGCGTATGTCAATGGTCTGCCGATGGAGTTGATCGAATACGCGGCTGAGATTGCCATGGAACATCATTTAGGTCTCACTTGTGATCCTGTGGGTGGTTACGTGATCATACCGTGCATTGAACGCAATGGAGCTGCTGTACTTCGGTCGATCGATGCGGTCATGATGGCTGAGACTGTGGGTAAGGCCAAGCCCAATCGTGTGTCCTTTGATATGGTGGTTAGAACCATGAATTACACCGGTAAGAAGATTGCTTTGGAGCTGCGTGAGACATCCTTGGGTGGCTTGGCAACAGAGATCAATATAAATCCGATTCAAGAATAATAAAAGAACCACAGGCTTCAACGATGGTAACATCTTGAACTCTGGGGTTTTAGCTAATAAAAAAACAATCCGAAGATTGTTTATTGAATCGAATTAACTGCTTTGGACAAGCGAGCTTTTTGACGAGCTACGTAGTTTTTATGATGAATACCGCTAGTAACTGATTTATCCAAACGAGAATTAGCCAAATCATATGCGGCTTTAGCTGCATCTACGTCTTTGACAGCTACAGCTTTCAAGACATTTTTGATGGCGGTTTTTAGATAGGATTTTTCAGATGTTACTGCGGTGCTACGTTTCAGATTCGTTAGAGCGCGTTTCTTTTGCGATTTAATTTGTGGCATGCGTGCACCTCCTTTTTAATAGTCCTTACGCATTATAACAAAGAACAAGTTCCAATGCAAGATAGTTGAGCGAAATGTCTTTATCAACACAAGCGATTTGTCATGATCGAGTTCTACCATTAACAATATTCTATGCTATAATATGCAAGCAAGGAGGAAAATGATGAAAAAACGTGTTTGTTTCATGGGAACACCCCAATTTGCCGTCGGTATTTTGGATGCTTTATTGACATGTGAAATCGAACTTGTGGCGCTTGTGACACAGCCTGATAAAAAGGTTGGTCGTAAACAAGAAGTTCAAGCGACACCCGTTAAAATTGAAGCACTTAAACATCAGATTCCTGTCTTTCAACCCGAAAAGATTGGATCTTTAGGGGATGAAATCAAAGCTTTGGATTTAGATTTGATCGTGACCTGTGCGTATGGTCAGTTCATTCCGGAAAAAATATTGAATACACCACGTTATGGGGCAATTAATGTCCATGCGTCTTTATTACCAAAGTATCGAGGTGGCGCACCGATTCATAAGGCCATCATCTGTGGAGAAACCCAAAGTGGCATCAGTTTGATGCGGATGGTAAAGAAGATGGATGCAGGGGATGTCTTGTTTCAAGAAAG
The DNA here is from genome assembly GCA_047637795.1 of Erysipelotrichaceae bacterium. Taxonomy (GTDB): domain Bacteria; phylum Bacillota_I; class Bacilli_A; order Erysipelotrichales; family Erysipelotrichaceae; genus UBA2212. Next base: position 8,908 of record JBLJAX010000042.1, read on the forward strand.
CTGTCCGATTCATCTTGAGGATGATGTGCAAGATTTACATGATCGTTTGATGGATTTAGGCGCTAAAATGATCAAGGAACATCTTCCTAAATTATTTGATAACGAACTCTTGAGTCATCCTCAAGATGAAGAACAGGTTACGTTTGCATACAATATCACAGCTGAAGAAGAATTTGTTGATTTCGATCGACCCCTCTTGGATGTCTATAACCAGATTCGTGGACTCCATCCTTGGCCCGTCGCCCATGCGCAATTTGATGGGAAGAAAGTTAAACTCTATAGAGCACGGATGTTAAGCCAAAACCATGAAGAGGCTCCCGGCACGATCCTTGGTTTGATTGATGAGGGTCTGGCTTTAAGTACACAAGATGGGATTTTGTTGATTGATGAACTACAATTGGAAGGAAAGAAACGCATGAGTGCACAAGCCTTTTATCAGGGTGTAGGGAAACAGTGGCTCAAGCGAAAATTTGACTGATATGAAGATTAAACAACTCGCACTTATATCCGTATTCATTGCGGGCATTACGTTGATGACGATGGGCTTTACCATCACGATCTTCCAAGGCTATATCAACTTTGGCGATACCCTTGTCATGGGCATGGGTTTGGTCGTTGGTTGGCCCTTTGCACTCTTGGGTGGCATTGGGGCAGCGTTAGCCGATGTCTTGTTGGGTTATGGACAGTATGCTTTCTTTACCTTGGTCATCAAGGGCATTGAAGCAAGCATCATCGCTTTATTAGCCTTGCGTTCTGGAAAAGTTCAACTTTGGGGCTATCTCTTAGCAGGGACTTGGATGGCTGCTGGCTATGGATTGACGGATGTTTTATTGGCTGGGGAATGGCGTGTCTTTGTCGTTTCGTTTGGCTATAATATTTTACAGGGTTTGGTGTGTGGTGTGCTTGCATTCTCCATTCAAGGCCTGCTTATTCGTTTAAAGAAACTCTATTCCGTTTAGAAAGGAATTGATATGGATCAATCGCTTATCCGTAATTTCTCCATCATCGCACATATCGACCATGGTAAATCCACTTTGGCCGATCGTATTCTTGAATTGACTGAAACATTCATGATGCGTGAGATGATGGCCCAAATGCTTGATACCCTTGATTTGGAGCGTGAACGTGGCATCACGATCAAATTGAATGCGGTCCAATTGTTGTATAAGGCATTGGATGGAAAAACATACACACTACATTTAATTGATACTCCGGGGCATGTGGATTTCACCTATGAGGTATCGCGTTCTTTAGCAGCCTGTGAAGGTGCTGTTTTGGTCGTGGATGCGGCACAAGGCATTGAAGCTCAGACCTTGGCCAATGTCTATTTGGCATTGGATAATAATCTTGAAATCTTACCGGTCATCAATAAAGTCGATCTACCTGCGGCACGTCCTGAGGAGATCCGTCATGAGATTGAAGATATCATTGGTTTGGATGCGTCTGAAGCACCCTTGATCAGTGCAAAGAATGGTTTGAATATTCGCGATGTCTTGGAGCAGGTCATCAAACATGTGCCTGCACCGCAAGGGGATCCGAATGCGCCTTTAAAAGCCTTGGTTTTTGACTCCATCTACGATAGTTATCGTGGCGTTATCTCCTATGTCCGCATCAAAGAAGGATCCGTAAAAGTGGGCGATAAGATCCGTTTCATGGCAACCAATGCGGTTTATGATGTGACGGAAGTTGGCATTCGTACACCGCGTGAAATCAAGAAACAAGAACTCTCTTGTGGTGAAGTTGGTTGGATCGCAGCGAGTGTCAAATCGGTTAAGGATGTGCATGTTGGGGATACCATCACCATTCATGATCGTCCAGCTGAAACACCTTTACCAGGTTATCGTCAATTGAATTCCATGGTTTTCTGTGGTTTGTATCCGATTGATTCCAATCGATATAACGACCTTCGGGATGCCCTTGAAAAACTCCAGTTGAATGATGCGTCGCTTAAATATGAAGCTGAAACATCACAAGCCTTAGGCTTTGGTTTCCGTTGTGGCTTCTTAGGTTTATTGCATATGGATGTGGTTCAAGAACGCTTGGAGCGTGAATACAATCTGAGTTTGATTGCGACCGCACCGTCTGTTGTCTATCATGCGTATCTAACCGATGGATCGATGGTCAAAGTGGATAATCCGGCGTTGTTGCCTGAAGTCCAACGGATTGAACACATGGAAGAACCCTATGTCAAAGCAACCATCATGGTTCCAAAGGAATACATTGGATCGGTCATGGAGATTTGTCAGAAAAAGCGTGGAACCTATATCAATTTGGAATACATTGATAACACACGAAACAATCTTATTTATGAATTGCCACTCGGTGAAATCGTTTATGATTTCTTTGATAAATTGAAGTCCGCTACGAAAGGTTATGCCTCATTCGACTATGAGTTCATTGGCTATCAAACCAGTAATTTGGTCAAGATGGACATCATGATTGCGGGTGAACATGTGGATGCCTTATCCTTGATCGTCCATCGCGACTTTGCGTATGGTCGTGGTAAGATCATCACTGAAAAACTCAGAACCTTGATTCCTAGAATGCAGTTTGAGATTCCAATACAGGCTGCCATCAATCATAAAATCATCGCACGCAGTGACATCAAAGCTTTACGTAAGAACGTATTGGCGAAGTGTTATGGCGGGGATATCAGTCGGAAGAAGAAACTCTTAGAGAAGCAAAAAGAAGGGAAGAAGCGTATGAAGCAGGTTGGGAATGTCGAAGTTCCTCAAGAAGCGTTCATGGCGGTTCTTTCAATGGATGAATAATGCAGGCAATCTATGATATGATCCAAGCTTTTCGATTGAAGAAAGGCTGGGATCAAAGTGATGATCCGAATGTTTTGGCGAAATCAATCAGTGTTGAAGCTGCGGAACTTTTGGAGTGTTTTCTTGAGGATGATTATAAACTTGAGGATGTCAAAGGTGAGTTGGCGGATGTGTTGATGGTGGCTTTGACTTTAGCCATGGATTTGAACTTAGATGTCAAGCAACTGATAGAAACCAAGTTGCTTGAGGTGGATCGTAAATATGCGGATAAATGATCCTAAGGCACTGTACGTACATGTGCCTTTTTGTGATGTGATTTGTGCGTATTGTGATTTCACCCGTGTTGTGACACATCCGAAACTGATTGAAGACTATCTGTATGCACTCCATGAAGAAATCAAGCTGTATCCAGATATCCAATATGAGACGATTTACTTAGGCGGGGGAACACCTTCCGCATTGGATATGGATCAACTACAAACCTTGTTTGAAATCATCAAGCCCCATTCCAAGTCTGTGAAGGAATATACGATCGAAGTCAATCCCGAGAGTCTGACTGTAGATAAAGCACAATTGTTTGTGGATTATGGCATCAATCGCATTAGTTTTGGGGTCCAGAGTTTCAATCAAGATGAATTGGATTTCATGCATCGTGGTCATACCACAAACATGATCAAACAAGGCATCGAATGGTTGCGACATGTAGGCATCACAAACATCAGCATCGATCTAATTTATGCCTTACCCAATCAAACGATCGATAAGTGGGCATTTAATCTTGGACAAGCACTTTTATTGGATATCGATCACATTTCACTCTACGCTTTGACGATTGAGGACAATGCGGAATTTGGTCGGATGAAGATCAAACCGATTGCGTCGGAAATCGAAGAGGATATGTATGAGCTTGCGATCGAAACCTTGGCTAAAGCTGGCTTCCATCGCTATGAGATCAGTAACTTCACCAAGTTGAAGCCTTCCCAACACAATATGCATTATTGGCATTACGATGATTACATCGGTTTGGGTCCAGGTGCGGTGTCTCTGTATAAAGGCAAACGCATTGAGAACACCAAGAATCTTCTCTATTACAGTCAGTTCAAATTTCATGGTGAGATCTTTGAACTCTCTAAAGAAGACTTAATGTTTGAGTTCCTCATGATGGGTTTGCGCGTTCGTGAGGGGATTGAGTTGAAACGCTTTGAAAAGCGATTCAAACAATCACTTCTCGATGTGTATGCCTCGGCCATGGAATCAGAAACAAACAAGGGTTTGATTGAAGTCGTGGATGACACTGTGCGCTGTACAGAACGAGGCTATGGCTTGTTGCATGATGTTTTATTGGCGTTTATGGAGTCCTAAAATATGTACAAATTAAAGATACTTGCTTGACAAGTGTCTTTTTATATTCTTCAGTATGCTAGAATGTAATTACATATTTAAGGGGAAGTACCATAATGAAACTTGTTTTAGGTCTAGATATTGGAATCACATCGGTGGGTTGGTCGATAATCAATCAAGATGATGGTTCGATTGTGGATTGTGGAGTTCGTTTGTTTGAAGAAGGAACCGCTGAGGAAAACCTTAAAAGAAGAACAAAACGTTCATCAAGAAGATTAAAACGAAGATTAAGGAATCGACTGGATGATGCAAAGAAGTTGTTGATTAAGAATAATCTAATAGATGACAATTTCGAACAACTCGATAATCCGTATATGATTCGAGAGAAAGGTCTAACGCAAAAGCTTTCTAATGAAGAGCTAGCAACTGCAATACTCCATCTAGTCAAACGAAGAGGTTCTGGACTGGAAACAGTTGAAGATGACGAAAGTAAGCAAAAAGAAGCTGAGAAAGCTAAATCGGTTTTAAGTGCGAATGAGCGACTTATTCGACAAGGCTTATTCCCATGTCAGATTCAACTAAAGAATGCAACAGAACACACTAAAATACGTGGTGAACACAATAATTTTAAGACAAGCCATTACTTATTGGAACTTAATAAGATTCTAGAAAATCAAGAAGTCGATGAAGCGTTCAAAGTTGAAATTCGAAAGATTCTAACACGAAGAAGACAATATTACGAAGGACCAGGAAGCTTAAAATCTCCAACACCGTATGGCCGCTTTATTTTGAATGAAGACGGAAAGATTGAAGTCATTGACTTGATTGAAAAGATGAGAGGGAAGTGTTCTGTTTATCCAAATCAACTAAGAGCACCTAAATTTGCACCTTCAGTTGAATTGTTCAACTTTTTGAATGATTTGAACAATCTAACGATTTCTCATATTGATGGAGAAGAAAAGATAACTGAAGAACAAAAAAGAAATATTGTAAACGATATTATTATCAATGGTAAACACTCTTTAACACCTAATCAACTTGCTAAATTTTTGGGGATAGATTTAGAGTCAATAAAAGGTTTTAGGGCTAATAAAAAAGAAGAACCAATTCTTACAAAGTTTGAAGGATATAATAAGCTCATCAAAGCAATCGGTGAAGATTTCAGCCGATTATCATGGACAAGGGATTTTAGTACATTGGATTCAATTGTTGACGTATTAACAAAAACAAAGGGCATCGATGAGCGGATTGAAGGCATTTCATCAATTTTAAATGATCAAAGTATTGATGTTATTAGAGCATTAGCGAATATAGGTGGTATGACCCAGTATCATGCGCTTTCTTTTAAAGCTATTAAGGAAATGCTTAATGAGCTCTTCATGACCAACGATAATCAAATGCAAGTTCTCGCAAGAAAGGGATTAGCAAAAAATAGAGCAGATCATCTAAAAGGATTAAAGAGAATTCCATTTGATGATGAGTTGATACTTAGTCCAGTAGCCAAGAAAGCCCAAAGAGAAACAATAAAAGTTGTGAATGCAGTTAGAAGTAAATATGGTGAGCTTGATACGATTGTTGTGGAAATGGCACGCGATAAGAATTCTAGTGAACAAAAAACAAGGATCAATACGGAGCAGAAACGTTTTGAAATTGAAAACAAGAAGGTGAAAGATTTTCTGCAAGGGCGTAAAGTCAACGGGAAATCGAT
>JBLJAX010000043.1:0-3068 GCA_047637795.1 Erysipelotrichaceae bacterium
AAACAGTCCAGCTATTATCAAGTTGTTCCTTAAGCGCTTCGTAGACTTTAGCTTCACCTCGAAGATAATCTACAAGTGACTTTGGGAAATTATTAGGGTACATTATTGCCATGGAATTGATTTCTCCTATGAGCTCTTCATTGACTTTATCTTTACTTCACTTCATCCAATAACAATTTAAGACGTAGATATAGATCGTCTAGCCTGATTTGATTGGTATTAAGATCTATAGATTTTAACGCATCACATTCACTCTTAACGGAATCAATCTTATCTTTAACCGATGTATCAAGACTAAATTCATAGATAGATTCGAGTTCCGATAACTCGTATTCTTTGCTAGTAATCTCGTCTTCATTATCTATATACGTTTCCCATTTACTTAACAGAGTCTGTATTTCCAGCTCTAATGCTTTGACCTGATCATCTAACGGTTTGTTCAAGAGTTTATTCTCAGTGGAAACATCATCCATACTTATTGAAACATCTCTAACATGAATATCAGATTGCTTATTTATAGCATCATATTCAGCCTTAAGTTGATTCTCCAAACCTCGATCAATGTTTCTTTTCATGAATGACAATTCATCATTTAGAAACATATAAAAAATAGATGCTAAACGACGTAGTAACTGAGTATCGTCAATATCAATATTGTTTATGTTCAATCTTGAGTGGAGCAACTTAATGGCATCAAAATCGAAGTGGTCATAAATGCCATGAATATAATGTTTATACCGGTCACTATGAGCGATAGTGCTGAGTTGTATCGACGCATTTAATGTGGACTCAGGATAGATGAGTACATATAAAACACATTGTTCCAGGAGTTCTTTTGCATGGTGAAATCGCTCTTGTGTGGGAGGAGTGGAGTCTTTGAACTGAGTGTACAAATGACTGATTGCTGGAATCTCTTTTAGTTTCAACATTTCATTTATGCCTTCAGAGAGTTCAATAGAACGCTCTTGATTTCATTGTATCTTCGAACATCCTGATTAAAAATCGGGATGATTTTCATATTATGTTCAATACAGATCTTTACCTTCTTCAAGTCATTAGCCATTGTGATGGGGTCGGTAAGATGCTCATAACCACACACTTCCACAACCAATAGTGGACGATTCAAATAATCGAGCAACACGAAGTCAAAGTGAGCTTTGATTGCATAGTGGAACAAATCTCTATCCTTCTCTTTGATTTTAATCAGATTCAAGATATCGGATATACGTGATTTAGGCAGAAAGTTGAACTTATGATTCGTCGATTTAAGCTGTGCGATCGTACGAATGAATTCAGTCTCGGATTCGCTGTTGAATATCTTAAAACCATCTACTTTTGACTTGAACGCATTTTCGTCTTGCAGTCTTACCTCGTAATCACCATTAAGATTCATATAGGTTAAGAACTCATAATAGTCATTCATTTCACTGTTAGATAATCGCTTTACTTGAGCCATGTCTGCCAATACCACCAAAGATTCCCTTGGGCGAGTTGAAGTAACATTAATTAACTCCTTATTATTCTTTACCCAATCAAATGCTCCTTGTGTCGTCGACTCGGTAATGGCTGAGCTAAAGATAATCTTATCGCTTTCTTGACCTTGGAAACCATGGATCGTATTGACCTTAATATGGCCATAATTGTTTTCATCGAGAGCGGTCTTGATTAGTTTTACTTGATTCTTAAAAGGTGTAATAACGGAGACATTCTGATTTTTGTCCGTATTCTTTATTTCCTTCAATATTTCATTGACTTCAGAAATGGATGAATTTTTAGTTCGTGCTGTTGATTGTTTGACATCAATCAGTTTCAAAGGCTCAGTTAAAGGCTCAACCGTTTCAATCTCGAGTTGCTTGGCATAGTACTTCATATTTGAAAAATCAATGATTTTCTTGGCACAGCGATAATGTTTCTTGAGCAGGATGAACTTAGAGTTGCTGTCTATATTCAACAGAAGATTCATGATTGAATTATTTTTGTAGCTATAGACCTCAAAAATCTTGTAAAGATTCATCAATAATCGGTTCTTCTCATCACTTAGCGTTACTACAGGTTGAAGTTGCTGAGGGTCTCCAACAAAACAGGCACGCTTTGATCGGTTCATTGGAATGAGCGATGGGACGATATTGCATTGTGATGCTTCTTCCATGATTAGAAGATTGAATTGAGATTTTGATGTACCAATCTTCAATGTCGAGATATTGGTTGATGCAATAACAGGAAAACAGTCTGTAATGGTTTCAAAACCTTCTTCACTCTTTAATAATGTTTTGAATGCCTTAACTCTTTCCTTCTTGTCTTTTGTATTCACAACATCAATCAAAGAGCGGTTCTTAGCTTTTAAGAGATTATTTCCAAACGAATGAGAAAGCAGTTCTAAATATTGTACACTCAGCTTATCGTCGTATTTAAATTCTGAAAAACGTTTTTCATCAATATCCTCTGTGGGTAATTCTTGTGTATATTTTTGAATCTGTGCTTCAATATCAATATAATTTCGAGCTTTAATGGTGGAATCAAGTTTTTCATCGTTCTCAATCATTGATCTCAGCTCATTCAGTGTTTTGATTTTCTCCTCAGTTTCAAGCTTCTTCTCAAACAAGTCAATCAAATCCACCACATCCTTCATTTTGGACATGATTTGTGTTCTCAACGAACGTGCAGTCTCTTTTAAATCAAACAATGGTTGATACTCTTTATAAAAGCTATAGTATGCCTCGATCTTGTCAATCGATTCAGACAAATGGACATCACTACCAAGCCTTAGATAGGGATATCGAATCACAACGCCATTGGACTTAAGTGTTTCAATTCGTCGGAATACGTTGTCAATAGCCTCATTGTTGTTGGATGCAAGCAAAACAGTGTCATTATTGAACAGGCTTGAATGAATCATGTTTGTGATTGAAACGGTTTTACCTGTACCTGGAGGCCCTTGAACATAGAGAATGTTCTGGTTTATCGCATTATAGATCGCTCTTAATTGGTTTGTGTTGATCTTATCGCTATCAATCAGAATGGATCGTTTCTGACCACGTTTGCTTTGAACCTTCTTTCCAAACAAAGCT
>JBLJAX010000044.1:0-4220 GCA_047637795.1 Erysipelotrichaceae bacterium
GCTCGTAATCCGCTTCAGGAAGACCCTGAATCGGTAGTTTAGCGGGCATGTCTACAGTTGATCGTTTTTGCATGAACTTCTTCACCATGCGATCTTCTAATGAATGGAAGGTAATGATGACCAAGCGACCATCAGGATTCAAACGCTTGGCAGCTTGATCCAAAACTTCTTCCAAGGCTTTCAATTCTTGATTCACTTCAATGCGAATGGCTTGAAACACTTGTTTGGCGGGATGTCCCTTTTGACTCAACACTTTCATGGGGAGTGCACTTTTGATCACATCCACCAATGCCAGACTTGTTTCAATGGGTTTGATTGCACGTTGTTGTTCAATTTTACGTGCAATTTGTTTCGCAAATTTTTCTTCACCATAATGACTGAAGATATAGGTTAGTTCTTCAAAGGGATATTGATTAACGACATGATAGGCATCCAATTCTTGGCTTTGATCCATACGCATGTCCAGTCGTGCATCATAGCGATAACTGAAGCCACGTTCGGGATCATCGAACTGCGGTGATGAGACACCGAGATCCAAGAGGATTCCATCCACATGTTCAACGCCATACTTATTTAAGGTTTTATCTAAATTTCTGAAGTTCTCACGACAGATGACAAGTTTTGTTGGATACGTTTTCTGCAATGTCTGCGCGGCTTTAATGGCTTCTTCATCTTGATCAAAAATAATCAACTGTCCATCTTTAAGTTGTTTTAGAATCTCTGTACTGTGGCCCCCTCTTCCAAAGGTTCCATCCACATAGTTTCCATTCTTTTTTATATTCAAGGCTTCAATGACTTCTTGAAGCATGATGGGACGATGTTCCATCATTTGACGTACTCCGTAAGCTGTTCCGCTATGGTCTCAAAGGAAGCACTGGCATCCGCATAATAATTGTCCCAACGTTGGCTCGACCATATTTCCACGTGATCCACAACACCAATGACGACACATTCTTTTTCGATTGCTGCTTCGTGAATCAGGCTCTGCGGAAGTAAGACACGTCCTTGTGCATCAAATTCACACTCGGCCGCTTTCGCTGTAAGCATATGAATGTACATCCGTGATTCCTTTTTAGTTGTCGGCAATACACGTAAACCCTCCAATACCTTGTTCCATTGAGCTAAGGTATAGACCGTGATACAGCCATCCAAACCACGTGTTAAGACGACGCATTGACCCAAATCATCACGAAAACGAGCTGGGATGATGATCCGGCCTTTATTATCGGTATTGTGACGATATTCCCCAATGAACATAATTCACCACTTTTCCCCACGAATTAACACTTTCTACCACCATTATAGACCTATCCCTGTAAAAATAAAAGAGATTTCCATGTTTTTATGGAAATCTCCTAAATGGTCTATTTCGTATTGAAATCAGATCGAATCAATTGAACTTTTGATTAAAAAAAGCGAAATTCGCTTTCTTAATTTTTCTTACTTTCGTAATGTCCACATTCACATACATGATGAGGCAACTTAAACTCACCACACGAAGGACATTTAACTAAAGTAGGAGCAGCCAATTTGTAATGTGTTCTACGTTTTGCTTTTCTCGTTTTAGAAACGCGTCTTTGTTGTACAGCCATGAATCACACCTCCTCATCATCTTGTGCTTTGTACTCCAAGATCTTAGCTAATCTTGGATCGATCTTCTCTTCTTTGCGACGTCTGAATTCTTCTTCACTCACGACTTCCCAACCCTCACCCGCCGGTAATTCTCTAATCTTTGGACTGATGACCCGTGGGGGGACTTCCATCCAAATCAAAGCCAGAATCTCTGGATCGAAATCAAGTTCTTCGCCCTCGACGATGATCACATCCGATTCAATATCCGTTTGCGTGAAACTAAAGGCTAATCGTGACGACGTTTTAAATGAATAGGGTACATCTTGAAAGCTGATTGAACACGGGAGAATCATCTTCCCCTTCATGTCCACATCCACAATCAAGACTTCCGAATGCGCATCATAGCTAAGTTTTGCCTTTACAAGAACCGACTCGATTCGACGGATATTCATGTATCCTGGAATCGCATCTTCCGTAAAGCTCAAGCTTGCTTGGACCTCTTCACCTTCCATAGGAATTCGAAGAATATCACGTTTCGCCCATTTCATAAAATCACCTTTTCGTCAACGGACTTATTATAAAGATAAAGCTCCTAAAAGTCAACGCCTATTCAACTTTAAACATTTATCCAACCAAGTAGATAATGCAGATATCAGTTCATCTCGCTTGATGTCATTGTAGATTTCATGCCGACAGCCTTCAATCAAGCGATAACTTACATTGCGATAACCGATGCTTTCCAAGCGTTCCACAGCTCTTTTCAAGCCTCCTGGTTCAAAACATGGATCCATGGCACCACTCTCAAAACGAATGGGAAGCTCAGGATTGTTGCAATTCCAATCCGATCCACGATAGACATCGGCCATGCCTTCCAACATATCGATAAAAGCTTGAGCTGTAAAGTCAAACCCACACAAGGGATCTTTGATATACGCATCCACATTATCTGGATTGACGCTCAACCAGTCCATGGATGTGCGTGGATTTTCAATCTGTTTATTGAAAGCCCCAAAAGACAACTTGGTCATCAAAGGTGAAGGATGTTTACGCCCAAAAAGCAAACGAATCATTTTAGCCAATTGATAACCGACTTTGGCCATCGGACTTTCATCTGGTGATCCACTTAAATACACAGCACTCAACTCAGACGCAAACGCCTTGAGATACAAGCGTGCAAATAAAGAACCCATACTGTGTCCAAACAACACAAGTGGTAAACCCATGCGATGGTCTTTGATGATGGTGTGACAATCTTCAAGATTCTTTTGCCAACCATCTTGATCCGCAAAATAGCCCGTGATCTTGCCATCATAAAGACTCTCACCATGCCCACGATGATCAATCGTCAAGACATTGTATCCAGCTTTATTAAGTTCTTGAGCAAAATATTGGTAACGCTTCTGGTGTTCTGCCATACCATGGAAAACAGCGATCAATGCTTTTGGCTGATCGGTTTCATATAGGTATGCTTTCATCCGTTGATGATCAAACGGCGAGACGTATACGATTTCTTTCATGATTGAACCTCTTTTATTTATCATACACCGTTACACACATCTTATGGTATATTAATTGAGATGAAAATAACTGGTTTGATCACTGAATACAACCCTTTCCATAATGGTCATTTGCATCATATCCAGAAAGCACGTGAAACAACACAGTGCGATCTTTTGATCTGTGTCATGTCGGGACACTTCGTGCAACGTGGTGAACCCACCATTCTTGATAAATGGCAGCGGACACAAGCCGCATTGGAACACGGGGTGGACTTGGTGTTGGAACTCCCCTATCCATATGTCGTTCAAAGTGCGAAACACTTCGCAAACGCATCGGTTCGCATCCTCGAATTGGTGGGTTGTACCGATATTGTCTTTGGTAGTGAAAGCAACGATCTTGAAAGTCTCCAATTGATGGCAGAACTGCCCATCAATGTGGATGGTCTCAAAGAACATCTCAGTCAAGGCATGGGTTATCCCAAAGCCTATGGCATGGTTCATGGATCGTATCATCCCAATGATATCCTCGCCATCGCTTATCTCAAAGCAATTCAAAACACAAGGATTCAAGCCCATACAATCGCACGCACCAATCATTATCATGATGAAACGATCAATAGCGACATCGCAAGTGCCACTGCCATCCGCAAAGCCGTGCGGCTTAATCAAGATGTGTCAAATACCACACCCATGGCAGAAGCACTTAAACAAGCGAAACCCATCGCATGGGACAATTACTTCACGTACATTCAAACCAAGCTCATCAGCTTAGATAAGCAAGATTTAGGTGAGATCTTCTTAATGGACGAAGGACTTGAAAACCATCTTAGCAAACAAATCAAATACGCCAGTGATTTCGAAAGTTTTATACAAGCATCCATATCGAAACGATACACCCGGGCACGTATCCAAAGAGCCATGACGCATCTGCTCACCCATACCAAACGCAGTGAAATCAGAAAACTCGTACCCATCACCACACTACGCGTTCTTGGCTTTAATGAAAAGGGTCAAGACTATCTAAAACGTTTCAGAGACCATGAACAGGTTCATATCGCATCCCGTTTCAACCAAGTCCCACTCTCTTATCGAACCATCGAAATGCGGGCAACCAGCGTCTATGCCCATGCATTGGACGCTGAAGAACGT
>JBLJAX010000045.1:0-6260 GCA_047637795.1 Erysipelotrichaceae bacterium
AAGATTTCTTGAAGATAATCATATGCTTTCGCATAGTTATCAAAGTGTTCAGGACTTGTCTCAATCAAACCCTTGATCTGCATTTGTTCAAAGAGAGGGTTTTTTACTTCACTTGAAGCCAATTCAATCAAAACTTCTTGTAAGTCTTGGACAAAGACTTCATCATATTTGGTTTGTCCTTCAAGATAAACCACCACATCATGGGGAATTGCGTCGGTCAGTGCAAACAACTCCAATTCCGAATAAATGGATGCCGAACGATCATAACCCTCGCTTGACCACTTAGATGCATATTGATCACGGATATCCTCAGGGCCAACAATGATGTCACATTCTTGATTCGCAACACGCATCATCAGTTCATCATAACCACGAATGACAAGTTCATGATCGAAGAGCTCTACAATTCGACGATCATAGTTCTCAATCAACCACAAACTTGGATAAATATAACCTTCTAATGAGGTGACTAAGACATGACACCATTTCGCTCCATTCAAATCAATCCAAGTGAGCTGTTCACCTGTGTTGAGCTTATTTCTAAGTTCCATAGCACGGTTAGAACTTCCTAAATAGAGTGCTGCACGATGTGTTGGCTGTAGCGTCTTACTCGCTGCAAGTTGCGTTTGATCATTCCAAACATCCATCACTGTTGGATCCAAATTGTAAGATGGTTCCAATTGCGTTAATAAAGGCATCAGCCCTAGTTCTTTTTGATCAAAATAGGTCAGTTTAGAGATAAAAGCAATATCTGCCAAACCACTGATCACCATTTCACCCGCTTGGTGATTGTTGGTGGCACGAATGAGTTCTAGCTTTTGAACATCGTAACCTTCTTCACGTAACTGTGCTTTCAGTTCTTTTTCAAAGTCTTTATCCAGCTGGTTAAAAGTCTCGACACTGATATTCGGCGAGATCGCTACGGTTAAAGATTCAATGGGTGTTGGGGCAAAAGCCGTACATGCTTGAAGCAAGAGGAGGCTTAAGAAGAGGAACTTTTTCATATGTAATGATTGTATCATAAAAAAAATCGTATAAAACGATTTTTACTCATCCTTCATGAGCTTGCGGGCTTGAGCCAAGACCATTCCACCATTCATGGTGCCATAGGCAACATCATTGATGGCTTGGACTGGACACGGGATTTTTTCTTGCAATTCTTTGACTCGGAATGCGATTTGTGGTCCAACCAAAACAGCATCCGCATCTTGAGCGTACTGAGGATTGGTCGCCGCAAATGCTTCAATGTAGCAATCATACCCAACTGCTTTTGCCGCATCACGCATCTTGAGGACCAATAGACTGCTGGACATCCCTGCCCCACAGAATAATACAATTTTCTTCATGAGCACCTCATTTCAATATCCATTATGTCATAATATTCACAAGGTTTCAACGGATAGAAGCTTTCTATACTTTTAGTGCAAAAAAGCTTATAATAACTGAAAGAGAAGTCAATAAAAAGGAGAAAATATGGAATACATCGGATATATTTTACTTGGTTTAGTCGTATTGGTTGGCTTATATGTCATGGGTCAATACAATGGACTGGTTACCCTCCGCAATCATGTCGAAGAAGCATTCTCTACGATGGATGTTTATCTAACCAAACGCTATGATTTGATTCCAAACTTAGTTGAAACCGTAAAAGGTTATGCTAAACACGAAAAGGAAACGTTTGAAGCGGTCATCTCTGCTCGAAACAAAGCTGTCAATGCGACAACGATGGAAGGCAAGATTGAAGCTGAAAATCAAATGAGCGGTGTTTTAGGTCGTTTGTTTGCTTTGGCAGAAGCCTATCCTGAACTCAAAGCAAATGTGAATTTCTTGGATCTTCAGAATCAGTTGAAAAGCGTTGAAGAAGACATCGCGAATGCTCGCAAGTATTTCAATGGCGTGACCCGACAATACAATACTCGCATTCAAGTTTTCCCAACCAACATCGTTGCTGGTATCTTTAACTTCACGAAGAAACCGTTATTTGAAGTTGCGGATGAAGCTCAACGTCAAAACGTTAAAGTATCATTCTAAAAAGGGTCCAACCCTTTTTTTTGGAGGTTTCATGAAGAAAATCTGGTTCATCTTACTCTTCTTGGGTTTAAGCTTCCTTCCGGTCCAAGCACAGGAACCCGTGGAGATTACCCACTTCAACACCAATATCGTGATCAATGAAAATGGTCTGATGCAAGTCGATCAGTTTTTGGATGTTCAATTCAACGAGAATCGTCATGGTATTTATGCTTACATACCACAAAGCTATGACATGGTTTGGAACATCGATGATCAAGATATTGAAAAGTCGTATTACTTCCCCGTGCGTAAAGTCAGAGTCATCGGAGACCCTTATGAAATTGAAACAGACAGTTATAACAATGTCGTGATCAAGATCGGGGATGCGGATGAATATGTCTATGGTCCAAAGTCCTATCACTACAGTTATACTTTGCAACTAAGAGATTTGGATTTGGATGGTCTACAAGCCCTTTATTTCAATATTGTTGGTGAAGGTTGGCAGCTCCCGATTCAGAAGACAAGTTTTACGATAACACTACCTAAAGCATGGCCAACGGATATTCGTTTCTATACCGGACTCTATGGGGATCCTACGGATGCGGATATTCAACCGATCATCAATGGAAATACCTTGACCGCAACATTTGAAGAACCCCTTCGTATGTATCAAGCCCTAACAATCTATGCCCCTCTACCAAATGATTTCTTCACTTTTATCCCACCTACGGATTTCAGTATGATCATTCTGGGTTCTTTGATTGGGCTATTACTTCTAACAGTGTTCTTGTATTTCAAGTTTGGTAAAGATGATTTTGTAGTGGAAAGTGTTGAGTTCAATCCGATTCCAGGTCTGAGCAGCGCTCAAGCAGGCTTCGTCTACGATGGTTTCGTGGATACCAAGGACATCCTCTCTTTAATCATCGAGTGGGCATACAAAGGTTATCTGACGATCACAGAAGAAGATAAAGACGATTTCACTTTGACCAAGTTGAAAGACTTAGACAATACTTCAATTCGGGCTGAACAAACACTCTTCAATGGCTTGTTTAAATCCGGTGATATCGCTACAAAAGATTCTCTAAAGAATACCTTCTATATTTCCTTGGCACATGCGAAGAATGATATCTATCGATATTTCCAAGGAAATAAGGAAAGACAGATCTATTCGAATACAGCAAGTGTCCTAAAGGTCATCTTCGCAAGTCTATGTTTCATCCCATTCGCATTGCTCTTTGCGAATGCTTATTACCAAATCAGTTACCAGGGTACAATCTCCTTGATTATCGCTGGCGCAATCTTTGTGTTTGGTTCCTTGATTTCCGCTTGGTTGATCTATGTGGTCAAACGCTGGTCTTCACAAAAGTCCGCATTGAATATCCTGAGTGCGATTGGTTTGTTTATGGTTGGTGGACTTTATGTCATCGCAACCTTCGCTTTAGCGTTTTACTTCAAAGTTCCAATTTGGACCTATGCATTCACACTCATCCTTACACTCATCATCTTAGCACTCGTCAGTATCATGGATCGTCGTACAGAATTGGGCATTCATTACTTAGGTAAACTGATTGGACTCAAACGTTTCATTGAAACCGCTGAGAAAGATCGTCTTGAGATGATGGTCCATGATGATCCGACTTACTTCTATAAGATCTTACCCTATGCCTATGTCTTGAATGTATCCGATGTATGGTCCAAGAAGTTTGAAAGCATAGCGATCGAACAACCGGATTGGTATGTTGGATCAACACCACATCTTAATTCCTACCTCTTCATGCGTAACTTCAGTCATACCCTTAGCTCCATGAATCAAGTCATGACTTCCATTCCTCAATCGTCTGGCAAAGGCGGTGGTGGTTTCGGTGGTGGAGGCGGAGGCTTCAGTGGTGGTGGCTTCGGCGGCGGTGGCGGCGGAAGCTGGTAACTATCAAGCATTTAAAAAGCTAATCACATTGATCTGATTAGCTTTTATTAACTCATTTCGAAACGAAGCGAATAAGTTTGCCAGTATTACGATCGACAAACCCTAGGTCAAGTTCCAAGCCATTGAGTATTTTTGTTAAGGTGTCTAGGGATGGTGAATATGTAAGATTCTCGACACGCGCAATCTGTGCTTGTGTTACATTGGCTTTTTCTGCAAGTTGAGCTTGTGTCATTTTTCTTTGTTTACGAACCATTGCCAGCATCGCCATAAGCTCAAGTTCAGATTTTTCTTCCGCACTCAAACTCGTTATTTCATTCTTTAAATCTTTCCATTTCATTTTACTTACCTCTTTCTGCCCATTCTCTGTATTCTCGTTTTGCTTGTTCAATTTCGTTTCTAGGCGTCTTCTGCGTTTTCTTTCTAAAATAGTGGAGTAAAATGATTCTCCTATCATTTACAACTGCAAAGAGGATTCGATTAGGAATTGGTCTTAATTCCCATATTTCACCCTCTATGTGTTTGATGATTGGCTCCCCAACTCCAAGACCTTCAATTTCAAGTCTCTCAATCTGATAATAGACTTTCTTAAGCATCGACTTGTTCGCTTTGTTTGTTTTTTGGTCAAGTTCTCTAACCCAATTCGCTATAGGACAATAACCATGAATATCTTCATATAAATCAACTTCGAATCTCTTCATCGTACTGCCCCTCAAATTAGTTATATTATATCATTTTTGATATAATATTCAACAAAATTAAAGTAAGCTTCTCAACTTACTTCAGTCGACTCTTCATTACTTTTTGAATCTCACGCTTCGCATCGCGTTCTTTTTCACTTTGACGCTTATCATGAAGCTCTTTACCTTGAGCTAATGCAATCTCAAGTTTTGCGCGTCCATCCACCAACAAGAGTTGGAGCGGAATGATTGTGAACCCTTTGAGAACAACTTTCTTCTGCAATCGCACGATCTCATGTTTATGAAGCAGTAGCTTACGCTCACGTGTTTCCTCGTGATTGAAGATATTGCCTTGTGTGTAATGTGCGATGTACATATCACGAATAAAAGCTTCACCATTGACGAAGTGGATGTATGCATCTTTGAATTGGACGGTACCTTTACGGATCGATTTGATCTCAGTACCGGTTAGAACCAAGCCTGCTTCTACTTTTTCGATGATGAAGTAATCATGAAATGCTTTACGATTTACGGATACTATTTTACTCGCCATAGAACCTCTGCTTTATTAGTCTACCACAAAATCAATCGTTTGCTTAGCTTTATCCGCACCGATTAATTTAACTTTTACCTTCTGTCCCAAAGCGAATTTCTGCTTACTTCCACGCTTTACCAAAGTATAACGATCCGCATCAAATTCATAGAATCCTTTGAGATTGGACACATGCACCAAGCCTTCGACCGTGTTCGGCAAACGGACAAAGAAGCCGAATTTGGTTACGGAAGAGATGATGCC
This sequence comes from Erysipelotrichaceae bacterium, assembly GCA_047637795.1. Lineage (GTDB taxonomy): Bacteria > Bacillota_I > Bacilli_A > Erysipelotrichales > Erysipelotrichaceae > UBA2212. The sequence goes on from JBLJAX010000045.1 coordinate 5,408, forward strand.
ATTGAAGGATTCCCCGACATGTTTGACCATGTATTCTGCTTTCTTCATCGCTTCCACATCTCGTTCTGACTCAACGGCACGTTGTTCACAAATGGAGGTCTCAAAACCCAAGTCTTCCATCAAGAGTTCATCACGATGAAGTTCCTGAGGATGATGGGTAAACACATGTTTTCTAAGCATACGATGCACGATCAAATCGGGATAACGACGAATCGGGGATGTGAAATGACAATAATCTTCCAAAGCCAAACCAAAATGACCTTGCGGGTCTTTATCGTATTTCGCTTTAGACATACTTCTCAGTAATAGATCATTGACGATTAAAGCTTCATCTCGATCTTCGAATTTAGCCAATAATTGTTGGATGACCTTAGGATTCAAATGTTCATGACGAACTTTGACACCCCAGTACCAAGCAATACGTGAGAATTCCGCAAAACGTTTCTTATCCGGTGCTTCGTGAACACGATAAAGGGCTGGAATTTCCATCCACTTCATTTGTGTCGCCACCGCCTGGTTGGCACAGACCATGAAATCTTCAATCAAGAGTTCGGCTTCACCTTGTGTGCGTGCTTCGATCTTAATGATTTCCTTTTCTTTGTTTAATATGAATTTTGATTCAACAGAATTGAAATCAATCGCTCCATCCCGTCTACGACGTTCACGAATACGATGTGCACAATCCAGCATATCCTCAATCATCGGAACCAAAACTTCAAACTTCTTGAGTGCAGCTTTATCGTTACTAATCATGCGATTGACATTGGTATAGGTCATACGTTTACTTGAACGAATGATGGAGGGATGGATCTCATAACTGTCGATTTCACCATTCAAAGTTATCTTCATTGAA
>JBLJAX010000046.1:0-2162 GCA_047637795.1 Erysipelotrichaceae bacterium
CAGCAATGCGACACGTTCGGATTTCAATGATATCAAGGTTCGGAAGGATGCGGTAATCTCACTGAATACAAGTGAGCGGATCGCAAAAGAGTTTGGTTTAGATCCAAAGAGTGTAAGTAATGTCCAAGCAACCAATAATATGAATACCTCGGGTGTCAGCGACATCAAGGGTGTTGCGGGCGAAGCGATTCTAGGTAAACCAGTCAAAGGTACGCCACGTAAGTTCACAGCGGATGATTTGGATTTGGCGAACTTGGAGAAAAAAGGTGGCGATAAGATCAGTATCGATTTGGATCAAACCTATCGTGTTGAGATCAAGATGAAGGATGGATCGATTGAGGTCCGTGATTTATCGGCACGGAAGATCAAACAGATTCAGAATGAAGAAGTTTATAAGGAATGGCATGATGGGAAATTACCAATGGAAAATGGTGAGATCAATCAAGTAAAAGTAAAAGAGTTTGCGGAAGAAATGGATTATACCGTTTTGGATGCACGCAGTCCGGATGCGTACGGTACGATTGGAGATCTCCAACAAGCCCTGAAGAATGATGGAAGTATTCGTCACTATGGGGATGCGGAAGGGGTCAGCCGGACCATCAAGTATAAATCGGATGAGTGGACACATACCAAATATCAAGAGAAGATCAAAGTAAATGAACTTGTGGCAGCTGAGGGTGATATTGCGGAAGGTATCCGTCAGGGTACGAAACAATATGATAGTCAGTTGGTGTACCAGGTCAAGGCGATCAATGCCATGGAGGGTGCGACTAAACTGGTTATTCCACCGAAGTTAGCGGAAGGCATGTCGGTCTTGAAGCAGATTGGACATGGCAAAGGGAAGTTGAGTCCGGCTGAGGCAGAAGCTGTATTGAAGCGTATGGGTACCAGTACGGATGAGGTTTTGAAGATGAATTCGGAACAAACAGAGTTCATCAATCGTGTCATCGCAAGGAGGTTTAAAGATGAGTAGGCAAAATGCAGTCCACATTCCAAAGGATGTGTTGGTTAAAGTGGGTAAGGACTTGGGGATGGAGGTCAATCGACTTGCCTCGTATTTTGGTCTAGAAGAAGCCACAAAGAAGGTGGAAATCGATCCAACATGGATGGATGTTCTTCCAGTCATTCTTCAGCCTTTGAACTTCGCAGGTGTTAAAGTTTTGTTTGAAGATGACAGTCTCTTATATACCAATGTATTGAGTGATGAGAAGGATGCGGCCTATGTGGGCAACGAAGCAGAGGATCTTGTGGCTGTGCTTATGTCGCCAGATGTGATCATGCATGAACTCGCTGCTTATTTAGGTGAAGTAGAGGAAACACCACGTGTCAAACAAGAACTTTCACTCGATGCCTTGGTCGCATTGCTTGCGATTGGTGATACGGTCAAACGAATCAAATTAAGGAATATTTTGGATCCGAATCTAACGGTATTTGATTTAGATTTACAGACGGTAAGTGATGAATTTATGCTTACGGTGAATGCGAATGATCTACGTTGGATGGCGCCGTTCATGCAGGATTTACGCTATGAAGCTAAGAAGATTGATTTCAATAAAGCGCTCAATGAATTATCGAAGTTGGGTATTATTCAGTATAAGGATAAACAGATTGAAATCGATGATAAGGGTGCTATCTTGTTTGAAGAACTCTTGAGTCGAAAGACAATGCTTGGCATTCGTTCAGTGTTCTATCACGAAGGTGTCTTGAATTATCTATCTTTGGCATTCATTCGAACACAGAACTACATTTGGTATCTGGATGGGGCAGAGAAGTCGAGTATCATGAACTTGAGTTCGCTCGAACTTGAGGGGTTCATTGCGACGATGTTTGCGCCTGGTGAAGTACCTCAAGCACTTGAAATGAAACATGTGGAAGAAGAAGTTGTGGAGGTCAAAAAAGAAGCAAGTGGTCCTCGCTTCTGTCGTAATTGTGGTGAAAAGCTGAGTCCTGGTGCTAAGTTCTGTAAGAGCTGTGGTACTATGCTAACTTAAGATAATACTTTATATCTAGATCGTGAAAGGAACGATGAATGACATCGTTCCTTTTAAATGACTTGCATGGTAGCTTAGGGGGTAAAGAAATTTCATTGACCAATAACTAAAGTGTCCAAATATCTACCCATGTTTCGCATCGTAATAGGGTATAAACATGGACAGTTGAAT
>JBLJAX010000047.1:0-3684 GCA_047637795.1 Erysipelotrichaceae bacterium
GTTTATACGACAAAGCCATGCCTACTGCCGTAGACAAACCTTGACCTAAGGAACCTGTGGACATGTCCACACCCGTTACATAATGCATGTTGGGATGGCCTTGAAGATTTGAATTGATCTTACGGAAAGTCAAAAGCTCTTCCTCAGCTAAGAAGCCCTTCTCACTCAACACCGCAAACAATAAAGCTGAGGCGTGGCCTTTAGATAAGACAAACTTATCACGCGCTTTGTCCTTTACGTTCTCCGCCGTGATATTCATTTCATTGAAATATAATGACACTGCGATTTCAGTGGCTGAAAAAGCACCACCAATATGTCCGGACTTTGCGTTCGTGACCATTTTGATAATGTTTCTACGAATCCGTTTGGCAATTTTTGCCAGTTCTTGATTACTTAACATTGCACTCTCCTATGTTGCATCAATTATAACGCATTTTATGAAATGGATTCTACTGGAATTCAGTAGAATGAAAAAGATACGGTTCGGATCCGTATCTTATAAGAGTCGAATATTATAAGACAAGCAGCGCTCTTCCATCTCGCTTGGCCAAATCGATGCCTGGACTTCGCCAATGTGCGCTTTGCGCAAGAAGTACATGCACAAACGGGATTGACCGATACCACCTCCGATGGAGTAAGGTAAGTGTTTACGCAAGATTGCTTGGTGGAAAGGAAAATCCAAACGACTGACACAATTTGCTAAAGTACACTGTTCAGACAAACTCTTTTCATCCACACGGATGCCCATGGAAGACAATTCAAACGCTCGCTCTAAAATAGGATGATAAACCAAAATATCTCCATTTAAATTCCAATCATCATAATCCGGTGCCCGACCATCGTGTCGGATACCTGATTTCAAGGTATGACCGATTTGCGAGATAAAGACCGCACCCCATTGCTTCGTAATCGCATCTTCACGTTCTTTTGGACTCAAATCAGGATATTGATCCTCAAGTTCTTGCGTCGAGATGAATTGAATGCTTTCAGGTAGAATCGGTTCAATCATGGGATAGAGCGAATGTACATACGCTTCGGTATCTTTCATGACTTGAAAAATGATCTCTACCGTTGTCTTCAAATAACCTTTTGTACGATCCTTAACATCGATGCTTTTTTCCCAATCCCATTGATCCACATAGATAGAATGGAGATTATCGAGATCCTCATCCCTGCGGATTGCATTCATATCCGTATACAAACCTTCACCCGTATTGAAGCCATAACGTTTTAGTGCATTGCGTTTCCATTTCGCTAAAGAGTGAACAATTTCGATCCAATCCTCTGGACTGCTCTTCATATCGAAGCCTACTGGACGCTCAACACCATTCAAATCATCATTCAAGCCTGTGTTCTTACGGACAAACAAAGGGGCTGAAACACGCGTGAGAAGAAGTTGATCTGCAAGCGCATGCTCAAAAAAATCTTTGATCTTCTTGATCGCAATTTCAGTTTCTCGAATATCCAAAGGATGGTGATAATGCTCAGGAATATACAATCCATTCTCAAAGTGTGTCATACGGATTTCCTCTTAAAAAACATGAGTCTATTTTATCATTCCATGTTCATAAGTAAAGGACATCCTTGAAAGGATTGGGCGTTAGTTTACCCAGAATGACCAAGTCTTTAGCACCTGTTGCGGATGGCACATTGGCTGGTACACGATTCAAGAAAGCATAACCCAATATGACAAAGGCAATGGCTTCTTTCGCTTCACTGGAATAACCATAGGCTTCTTGTGTTTTCACATCGATATCGGGAAGCAGGCTTTGAATGCGACGCATCAATTCCGCATTATATGCGCCCCCACCACCAACAATCAGCGATGTCGGCATCGCATGACTGAAACGCTGGATGCTATCTGCTATGCAATACGCCGTAAAGCTTGTGAATGTAGAGACAATTTGCTCTGCACTTAAGGAAGGATAACGTTGAATGATATCCAAGACGAAAGCCTCTCCGAAATCTTCACGACCTGTGCTTTTGGGTGGTTTACGATCAAGATAAGGATGTTGGATCAATTCGTTAAATAAAGTTTCATCAATCGAATCGGACGCAGCACACGCACCATTCGCATCATAAGGTAAACCAAAGAAATGACGCATGGCTTCATCAATCATCATATTCCCAGGACCACAATCAAATGCTTGAACATGTTCATTATCAAGAATCGTCACATTGCTTATGCCACCAATATTCTGCAAGGCAACGACTTCATTCGCTTTACGATAGAGAAGCATTTCGCTAAAAGGAACCAAGGGAGCCCCTTCTCCTTTAGCCGCCATGTCCATGACTCTAAAATCATCGATGACATCGATGTGATTATCATAGGCGATGATTGCGGCCTCTCCCATTTGAAGGGTTGAAGGAACATAAGGATAATTCGCTTTAGGAAGATGGTAGAGCGTTTGACCATGATTGGCCACAAAACGAACATCTTCGCCCTTTAAGCCATGTTTATCCAGCATTGTTTTAACGGCACGACTAAAGACTTGACCCAATTCGAAGTTCAAACTACAAATCAACTGTGTGGAAATATTTTCGCCATGAATCACCTTACGGATCCGATCTTTGACATCCTTTTCAATCGGATACGTCATAAAATCAAGCTGTTTCAAATCCAATTGATCCAAAGACCCTGAAATCTCACACAATACCGTATCCACACCATCCAGCGATGTGCCGGACATCAAACCGATTGCTAACATAGAACACCTTTCATTTGCATTATTCATTAAAATTGTTAAACTATTTGCATGGAACAATTATACAACGAAGTCCGCACACAAGTTGTGCTTGAAAACATTTTTAAAGGTGGATTACTCCAATTCATACTCTCCGTACTGTTCATGTTGGTCAGTTCTTGGGTCTTGCTTAAGGTCATTCACATCGTCCTAAATCGTTTCTTGAAGCGAAACAAACTGGACGAAACAAACTTTCTATTCATCTATCGCATCATCAAAGCCCTCGTCTATACGATTCTTGTCTTTGGTATCGCCGTCCAAATCATTCCCCTCAGTGAAGTTGCGATCTCACTTTTGGCAAGTTCCGGTGTAGCTGTCTTGATCATTGGTTTTGCGGCTCAAGAAGCGTTCTCAAATATCATATCGGGTTTCTTCATCTCCTTCTTCAGACCTTTCTCGGTCGGTGATCTGGTCAACCTTCCCAATGAAAACATCATTGGTACGGTTGAAGACATCACCCTTCGCCATGTGGTCATCAAAACATTCGAGAACAATCGTGTCATCGTACCCAACAGTGTGATCAATAAGGCCGTTATTGAGAATCGTGATATCAAAGATAAACAAGCGTGTCGCTTCTTTACCATCAATGTCGCGTATACAGCAGACATCGACAAAGCTCGTGCCATTATATTGGAAGAAGCCATCAAACATCCACTACTCATCGATGCACGTTCAAAGAAAGACATCAAAGAGGGTGTCCCTCAGTTGAAAGTCATCGTTTCCCGTTTGGGCAACAGTGAGGTTGAACTTAGAATCACCTTGTGGGCTAAGAACAACGGCGATGCCTTCAGTCTACTTGCGGATTTACGTGAATCCATCTTGAAGCGTTTCATTCAAGAAGGCATTGAGATTCCTTATCCTTACCAAAACATCATCCTAAAAAAATAAGCCACCGCGAGGTGGCTTTAGCGTCCATTGATGACATCAACCGGATCAATCA
>JBLJAX010000048.1:0-4847 GCA_047637795.1 Erysipelotrichaceae bacterium
CAAGCAGCACGAATCATTGCGGAAGCCGCTGAGAAGAACCACATTCCATTGGAAATTAATCTCAATGGATTGCGCTATGGTAAGAAGCAGTATGATGAATTTGAAGTCTATCCGTATCCCTTTCCATCTTTTTGGCAAGAGGTTGCCAAATATGATGTAAAATGCATTTATAGTTATGATGCTCATCGACCAACGACCTTGTTGGAGAAAGAGCGAATCGCCAAAGTTTTAGACCAATTAAGTGGTATCCATCTAAATATTGAGGAACAATTTAGGATCTAAACATGAAAAAAATCATTGAATTCTTAATCAAAAAACCAATCAGTGTGAGTGCCTTGATTTTATTACAACTTGGCATTATTTATGCGCTGATTTTTCGTATGAGTGTTCAATGGACAGAGTTCTATTTTATTCTACAGGCTTTGAATGTCTTACTGGTCATATATATCATTAATAAAAACGACAATCCTTCCTATAAGATTGCATGGATCGTCTTTATCCTGGGTGTTCCTGCAGTAGGGGGCGTGACCTATTTGATGTTTGGTGGACGTAAGGTTCCTAAAGATATCCGAACCAGTGTCAAGGAGTTGAATCATGGTTATGCGATTCTTGAACAAGATCCTTTGGTCATGGCTCAGATTCGTGATAAGGATTATTTACGTCAGGCACGTTATCTTTTTGATAATACCGGGTTTCCTGTGTATAACGATACGAAGGTGACGTATCTATCCAGTGGAGAAGAGAAATTTGAAGCTTTGGTTGAAGCGCTTAAATCTGCAACTAAGTTCATCTTTCTGGAGTATTTCATCATCAAGGAAGGCTATGTTTGGAACACCATCAAAGCGATTTTGATTGAAAAGGTCAAGCAGGGTGTGGATGTTCGTTTGATCTATGATGATGCAGGCTGTAAGAGCCTACCTTTTGATTTCGTAGAGAAGTGTCGTGACTTGGGCATTGATTGTCATGCGTTCAACCCAATGCGTCCCATTCTGGCCATCTATATGAACAATCGGGATCACCGTAAGATTGCGGTCATTGATGGTAAGATTGGTTTCATGGGGGGCATCAACCTAGCGGATGAATACATCAATCGCGTGAGTCCTTTTGGGCATTGGAAAGATGTGGCCATCAAAATCGAAGGCAGTGCGGTCTTTAGTTTGACGATCATGTTTCTTCAGTTCTATGATCACTTGACTAAGCGACAATCGAAGTTCATGGATTATCAAGTCACCCATGAATCACATATGCATCAAGGTTTCACACAAGCCTTCTCGGACAGTCCGACGGATGATGAACCGGTGAGTCAGTTCACACATTTAAGCTTGATCAACAGTGCCACGGAGTACATCTACATCATGACGCCTTACTTGGTCATTGGTTATGAAATGATGATTGCTTTGATCAATGCGGCAAAAGGGGGCGTGGATGTGCGTATCATCGTGCCCCATATTCCGGATAAGAAATATGTCTTTTCGGTCACACGAAGCAATTATGAGTATCTGACGCAGAATGGTGTCCGTATCTATGAATATCTCCCTGGCTTCATGCATGCGAAAGTCATCGTAGCGGATGATGACATTGCCATGATCGGAACAACCAACTTGGACTTTAGAAGTTACTTCTTGCACTTTGAATGTGGAACGATTTTGATTGATAATCCTTGTATTCAAGACATCATTCGTGATTGTCGGGATACCTTGGCGCGGTCGATTGAAATCACCTATGAAGAAGCGAAGAATGTTAATTTTATGGTAAAATTGTGGCGTGCAATTTTAAATATGTTTAGTACATTGTTATAGGAGAAGAGAATGAAAACTGCAATAGTGCTTGAAGGTGGCGGACTCAGAGGGGCTTATACAGCCGGTGTCTGTGCCTGGTTTATTCAAAACAACATTGAATTTGATGTGCATATTGGAATCTCTTCAGGTGCCATGCATGCGTTTAGTATGGCAATGAAGGATGTTAAACTACTTCATGATTCTTCAGTGAATTATTCTGTACATCCCAATAATGTTGGTTGGCGTGCATTTCTTAGAGAAGGAACACCCGTTGGATATAATTACATGTTTGATAAAATTCTGACTGAGGAATTAAATATGACTGCGGATCGATTAAGAAAGATCGATTCTTTAGTAGAATTTGGGATTTATCGATTATCGGTTCAAAAAACTGAATGGTTTAATCAACATGACATCGATGATAAGATTAAACTTCTACAAGCCGCATGCACACTTCCTATTGCAGGAAGAAATGTAAAGGTTAATGGGGAATGGTTTATGGATGGTGGTGTTACTACTATGATTCCAGTTGAAAGAGCACTTGAGCATAACGTGGATAAGATGATTGTAGTTACCACAAAACCGAGTAATTTTGTACGTAAAGACAATGGTCCAATGACTCAATTCTTTTTAGATGTTTTGTATGGTAAATATAAAACTCTCTTACAAGATTTCCGCAAACGTAAAGATGTATACAACCGTGAAATGGAACAGGTTCGTCAACTTGAAAAAGAAGGTTCGGTTGTACACCTTCAGCCGAGTAAAGATTTTGGGGCTAAACGATTTAGCGCAACACTTGAACAAGTTCAGAATATGTATGATTTAGGGTTAAGTGATTGTGAAGCGAAGAAGGAAAGTATCGTGGCATTCTTAAAAAAATAAACGGGTAGTGTGCATAGATTGTGAAATAATTAACAAAAAAATACATAGTTTTATGTATTTTTTTTGTGTTTATTAACAATTAAAAAAAGAATTAAAATGAAATCGCTTACTTGTGAAAGTAATAACAAATCTATTTGACAGTCCATCATAAAAGGAATAATCTAATCTTGTGAAAAATAACACAAGGAGAAATCGATGAAAAAACAATCTGTTCTAGAAGACATATTGAATGTCGAGAATGCAGTCAATGAAGTGGATATGTTGGTGCATAGAGGTACTAAGGCGTTAGATGAATTCCTACAATTAGATCAAGAGAAAATTAATTATATTGTCGCAAAGGCATCGGTTGCGGCTCTTGATAAGCATGGTGAATTAGCATTATTAGCGGTTAAAGAAACACAACGTGGTGTATTTGAAGATAAAGCGACTAAGAATCTATTTGCGTGTGAATATGTCATTAATCATATGCGCCATTTAAAAACTGTTGGTATAATTAGTGAAGACGATGTGACGGGTATTACTGAAATTGCGGAACCTGTGGGTGTTGTGGCAGGGATTACACCTGTAACAAATCCAACTTCAACAGTTATATTTAAATGTTTAATCGCATTGAAAACTCGTAATCCTATTATTTTCTCTTTCCATCCAAGTGCTCAAAATTGTTCAAGTGAAGCAGCACGTGTTGTTTATGAAGCAGCAGTTAAGGCTGGTGCACCTGAGAATTGTATCCAATGGATTGATAATCCTTCCAAAGAAGCAACAGCAGATTTAATGAATCATAAAGATGTTGCGACAATTCTTGCGACAGGGGGTAATGCGATGGTTAAAGCTGCATATTCCTGTGGTAAGCCTGCATTAGGTGTAGGAGCTGGGAATGTGCCTGCATACATGGAAAAAACATGTAATGTACGCCAAGCAGTCAATGATATTGTGATGTCAAAAGCATTCGATAATGGAATGATTTGTGCATCTGAACAATGTGTCATTATGGATAAAGAAATTGAGAAACAATCCATTGAATTATTCAAGAAGTATGGTGTCTACTTCGTATCAAATGAAGAAAAGACTAAACTTGAACAATACATGTTTAATACAACATCAACATCTGGTGCATGTAATCCAGATGCGAACTTGAATCCAGCTGTTGTTGGTAGAGACGCAAAATGGATTGCGGAACAAGCAGGGTTTAGCGTTCCAGAAGGTACGATTTTATTAGGCGTTTATGTTAAGGAAATTGGTCCTAAGGAACCAATGACGAAAGAAAAATTAAGTACAGTACTTGCGTTTATTACAAGTAAATCAACCCAAGAAGGATTATTGTACGCTAAACAAATGGTTGATTTTAATGGATTAGGACATTCAGCCGCAATTCATACAGAATCAAAAGATATAGCGGATGAATTCGCACTTATGGTAAAAGCCATTCGTGTTATTTGGAACTCACCTGCGACATTCGGTGGTATTGGAAATGTCTATAATGCATTTATTCCATCTCTCACATTAGGTTGTGGATCGTATGGACATAACTCTGTTTCGAATAATGTATCTGCTATCAATCTATTAAATATCAAGCGCTTAGGACGCCGAAACAACAATATGCAATGGTTTAAAATTCCTTCTAAGATCTATTTTGAACGCAACTCAATCCAATACCTCCAACAAATGAAAGATGTTGAACGTGTATTTATCGTAACAGATCGTCAAATGGTTGATTTAGGATATGTACATAAAATTACTGAACAACTTAATTTAAGACGTAATCAAGTTCAAATTCAATTATTCTGTGATGTTGAACCAGATCCATCCATGGACACTGTACGTAAAGGATATGAGTTGATGAAGGCATTTAGACCAGATACGATTGTCGCATTAGGCGGTGGTTCACCTATGGATGCGGCTAAGGGTATGTGGTTATTCTATGAAAATCCAGATGTTGACTTTGATGATCTTAAACAAAAATTCATGGATATTCGTAAACGTGCATTCAGATATCCAGAACTTGGAAAGAAGACTCAATTAGTTTGTATCCCAACCACATCAGGAACAGGTAGTGAAGTCACACCATTTGCCGTATTAACCGATAAACGAGTTAATAAGAAATATCCATTAGCGGATTATTCACTAACACCAAGTGTAGCGATTGTGGATTCTACATTAACGATGAATCTTCCTGCAAGTGTAACAGCC
>JBLJAX010000049.1:0-12183 GCA_047637795.1 Erysipelotrichaceae bacterium
TCGATGCTGGTGATGCCTGCTTCGAAAGCTTTATCTAAGATTTCAAAAGAGGTGGCTTTATCGGCTTGTTGACCAAAGGTCATGGTTCCTAAGGTTAGCTTAGATACTTTTAAGCCTGTTTTACCGAGTTTTATGTGTTCCATAGTTTCCTTTCGTGACTGTTTCGATTTAGTATTTACGAATCATATTGATCAAACGTTCTACGTCATCAGGATTTTCGTGTGAGAAGAATGAAGACTTGCCTGTGTCTAGACTTTGTAGTTTGGTCATTTCTTCATCACTCAGATTAAAGTCAAAGATGGAGATGTTTTCAATCATGCGTTTCTTATTGACGGTTTTCGGCACGACCGATACACCTTTTTGTACAAGATAACGAAGTGCGACTTGGGGGATGGATTTACTGTACTTGTCGGCAATTGCTTTCAGGATTGGATTATTAAGCAATCGTTCGCTACCTCGATCAATGGGCGACCATGCTTGAGCCTGAATGTTGTGTTTGTTCATGATTTCAAGCTCTTTTGGTCTTTGATGGAAGACGTGCATCTCAAGTTGATTGACAGCAGGAACGATATCGTTGAAGTGAACGAAGTCGACCAAGCGATCCGCATAGAAATTGGATACGCCGATTGCACGGATCTTGCCAGCTTTGTAGAACTCGCTCATGGCGCGCCATGTGCCATAGACATCATTGAATGGATGATGGATCAATAAGAGGTCGATATAGTCTAAACCTAAACGATCCAATGACCCTTGGATGGCTTCTTTGGCTTTTTCATAGCCAAATCCAGCGATCCATAACTTTGTGGTCAAGAAAATTTCTTCTCGTGGCACAGAACTTTTACGAATGGCCGATCCAACAGCACGTTCATTGCCATAACCCTGTGCGGTATCGATCAAACGATAACCGACATCTAATGCATCTAAGACACAACGTTCACATTCTGCCGCGTCGGTGATCGCCAAGACACCATAACCTACTTTTGGCATTTGAATGCCATTGTTTAATGTAAAATATTCCATATTTTCCTCCTTATTTATGCTGGTTCAACCAGGTTTTAATCAATTCGTGCGAAGAATGGACGGCTGATCCCGTTAAAGCATAACCATCTAAGACATTGGCACCTGGACAAGCTTTACGGATATCGCGGATACTGTTTCCAAGTCCACTGCCTTCATGCGTACAGAAAGGAATGATGGTTTTACCACTAAAATCATAAGCATCTAAGAATGTGAAACAAGCCATGGGCATGGTATTCCACCAGTTGGGATAGCCTAGGTAGATAAGCTCATAATCATCGATTGAATCCAACATCTGTTTTAACTCTGGACGAGCTTGATTTTGATATTCAACCTTAGCGACACGTGTGGTTTCAGTATAACCTATGGGATATTTCTGTACGGTTTCAATTTCGAAGAATTCTGCGCCTGTGACAGATTGAATGACTTTGGCCATGTGTTCCGTGTTGCCTTCTTCAATTTTCTGGAGTCGACCGTTGTAGTAGTTTTCACCTCTACGGGAGTAATATGCAATAAGTGTTTTTGTATTCATTCATGCCTCCGTTTCACTCACTGTACACCTTAGAGTTAACTCTAAGTCAAGTGATTCTATAGATATTAAAAAACGAGACAAAGTCTCGTCATGCGAAATGCGTATGTTTCGTCTTCCATTCTTCCATAGCGATCACGACCCAGAAACTATAAATGCCGAGTGTGATGATGATAAGAAGTAACCATTTGATCCATTGTCCAAATAAACCAAGGGCTGTGCCTTCAAAGCGTAAACGCTGGCCGTCGATGACGGTGTGACGTGTTTTCCATTGTAGGATCATGACGATTGCCCAAGGATAAAGAATGCCGAAACTAAAGACTGTGATGAGAAAGCCAAGGATTTGAATGCCGATCAAGCCAAACAAACCACCATCGAAATAGGATCTATTCATCGGAAATATCCTCCAAGAGTTCAGGTTCTGTGCGCTCTAATGTAGAAACATTACGTAATTTAAGTTGAATCTTGCGTGTACGTACACCCACCAATTTATCCAAGTCTTCACCCGTTTTGTGAATACGATCTTGAGCACTTTGCAGTACATTGGCAAAGGTCTCGAATTCTGCTTTTACAGAAGAGAGAATACTCCAGACTTCACCGGATCGTTTTTGAATGGCTAGGGTTTTAAAACCCATTTGGAGGCTATTCAAGAGTGCTGCCATTGTGGTGGGACCTGCGATGTTTACCTGATAATCACGTTGTAAGATTTCAATCATGCCACGTTGAACGACTTCTGCATATAGGCCTTCAGTCGGTAAGAAAAGGATAGCGAACTCTGTGGTATGCGGAATTTGGACATATTTATCATGGATGTCTTTGGCAAAACTTTTGATTTTGGTTTCTAAGCTTTTCCATGCGATATCCACAGCAGCTTTATCCCCTAAGATGGACGCATCCAATAAGCGAACATAATCTTCTGTGGGAAATTTCGAATCAATCGGTAAGAGAACAGGACCACTTTCATCCCCTGGGAGTTTGACCGCAAATTCAACGCGTTCTTTTGAACCGGGGATTGTCGCGACATTCTCCAGGAATTGTTCCGGGGCGAGGATTTGTTCAAGGATGGAACCCAATTGGATTTCACCCAACATCCCACGTGTTTTCACATTGGATAAAACTTTCTTAAGATCGCCTACTTCTAAACCGATCTTATTCATTTCACCCAAACCTTTGTAAACTGCTTCGAGTTGTTCAGAGACTTGTTTAAAGGACTGGGAGATACGGTCTTCCAAAGTCTTTTGAAGTTTCTCATCAACCGTCATGCGCATTTCATCTAATTTCTTGGTGTTTTCTTCTTGTAGGGAAGCCAGACGTTTCTCAATGGTCTCACGGACTTGATTGAGTTTCTGTTCGTTTTGTAAGCCGGTATTGGCTAGGATTTGATTGATTTGATTCAGGTTTTGCGCAACACTTGTTTGAAGGTTGTTTTGACTTGTCCGCAACAATTCCATCAAGTCACTGAGACGTCGATCCAAGACGTTGTTCGTATCACGATTGGAAGTACTTAAGACGTTGGAGAAGGTTGTTAGGGTGCGTTGATTGTCATCCTTGAGATCATTCTGCAGATCACGTAGGCTTGCTTTCAAACCCGTATGATCGGGTTTCTTGAAGATCAAGATTAAAACCAAAAGGATAAGAATGACTAAGAGGATTGGAGTTATGTATTCCATGATTTTTCCTCATTGTGGGGTACGGGTCCATAGCGATTGTCATCGTCTGTGCCAGGGATCAACATTAACAATAAAAAGATAAAGGGTCCCATCCAAGGGATCAGATTGACCAAGAGGTACCAAGCTGGACGGTCTTGATCGTGTAAACGTCGTATTGAAATTGCCAACAAAGGCAGTGACATAACGATTGAATAAGCGATACTAAACATGACCCAAAGCATTGATATCCCTGCAGCTAGGATAGGGATTTCGAAGATGAAGCCGAACATTGCGACTAAGATTCCAATGGCTAAGAAACCAAACACAATGATCAGATTGGCGAAAAAGAATCGCCAATAAACCATACGTGATGTACGTGAATTGAAATCGGTGAAACGATTGAGGGCATCACGAAAACTTCCAAACAAGCGGGTGTCTTCAGCACGAGTCGTGATGAAGCTTTGTCCACAATGAATGCAGGTCTTCGCATTGGATTCGACTTCGTTGTAGCAGGTTGGACATGTTTTACTCATGGTTCTATTATACGGCTTGAAACGCTTTGTACCGTATCTTTTTAAACAAGTGTTATAATATTTGTACAGTTTGACTTAGGAGGATTAACATGTCAACGGTTTATTCAGAAAAAGAATATCATGTGAACTTAACAAAAGGGGATGTCGGTGAGTACGTCATCCTACCTGGAGATCCAGGTCGATGTGAGAAAATCGCGCAATACTTTGATAACCCGGTTTTAGTTGCCAACAATCGTGAGTATGTCACCTATACAGGCACCTTGGATGGCGTTAAGGTCAGTGTGACCTCGACGGGTATCGGTGGACCTTCCGCTGCGATCGCATTGGAAGAGTTGGTTCATTGTGGTGCACATACCTTCGTTCGTGTTGGAACATCCGGTGGTATGCAGAAGGAAGTCTTAGGTGGGGATGTGGTGATTGCGACAGGTGCCATTCGTTTGGATGGGACCAGTAAGGAATATGCACCGATTGAGTATCCTGCGGTTGCGAATTTCGATGTTGTGATGGCTCTAAAGGAAAGTGCTAAGGAATTGAATCATCCTTATCATGTGGGTGTGGTTCAATGTAAGGATTCGTTCTATGGACAACATTCACCAGAATCGATGCCGATTGCAAGTGAACTTCAAAACAAATGGGAGGCCTGGATTCGTACTGGTGCGCTCACATCTGAGATGGAGTCGGCAACGCTCTTCATTGTAGGTTCCACACGTCGTGTACGTGTTGGGGCGGTTCTATTGGTTGTGGCGAATCAAACGCGACGTGCACTAGGATTGGAAGATATCCAAGTCCATGACACGGAGGCGGCGATCAAGGTTGCGATTCTGTCCCTCCGGAAATTAATCGCACAGGATAAAGCAAAATAGTAAAAATAGTTTGATGAGACATAATCATCAAACTATTTTTTTAATCGTTTATGCGCTGTAGCGTTTGTACTTCATTATCTGGAATCGGGAAGGCGAGGATGATCTCTTCGAAGCTCGAAGCTTCTTGTAAGTTGAAAGTCAGCTTCGTATCACTTTCTTCATGAACTAGAATGAGTTGTGTGGCCCCATCATAACGATATTCACCAAAATCATACCAGGTGAAGGCATAGCGATATTCCGCATCATTCGGTGCTTGATTAAGCATATTTAAGTAATTTTCTGATAACGAGACGATGACGGTCTTTCCATCTCCGTTAAAAGTGAATTGTGCATCCTTGCTTGAGTAGATACCATCATGTGCAGGCGGCAAGGGTGTATCGATCTTGGGTGGTTTGTCATTGTTGGGAGTGCATCCTACAAGCAGAATCAACACAAGGAGACGAATCAACCCCTTTATTTTAAATCGTAATGAAGACTTCATGATTACTTATTCGTGACTCTAACGTTCTTGGGACAGTTGTTCAGGATATGCTCAAGTACGAAATCAAAGTCCTCATTGGACACATAAACTTGATTACGGGATAAAGTTTCATTCACATAAATGGTATTGCGTGCTTTAGCAACTTTGATGGACTTAACCTTCTTGAAGCTTGTATAAAGACTTTGCTTGGTTGCGGCCATCAAACCTGAACCAGCTGTGGTCAAGTTTCCACTGGATAATCCGATTAAAGCGCTTAAGTAACCCAGTGCTTGGGCTTTCTTGTATTGCTTGTCCAATTGGATGTGATTCAAACCTTTATCGTCCATCTTAAATAAAACATAGTACTTGCCGCCATATAAGAATCCAACAAACACATAAGCAATGATGAGTAGAATGGCCATACCAATCACGCCATAGGCAAAGATTGTGGCGGATAATCTGATCGCATCCATGAATCCATCGCTCAAACTGATGAAAAACATGAAGACCGTAGGCACAAACAAGGCGATGAGCATGACTTTGGCGCTTGTGATCAGGATGGCAGGATTTCTCCAAAAGGAGAATTCATACATCCATTGCATTTCTGTTCCATTGATGGTGATGTCTCCACGTTTCTCAAGCGTAGGAATTTCCTGTTTGACTGTCGTTTCATCCCGTTCGATCTTTGGTTCATTTATTTCCTCGGAAATAGATGAATCTTTCTTCTCAATCATAGGGAAGGGATGTCCACAGCTTTCACAGAATGCTTCATCGGCAATTCGTTTCTTTCCGCAATTTTCACAAAACATTTTAGGCCTCCTTGACATGGGATTCATGTTTGTATTGTTTAGGTTTCGATTTCGCTTATGGTGTGCGAGAATCCAAGCGTTTGGTGTTAAAATGAAAACAATAAGGCATAAGCACGAGGAGATTCGTATGACGATTCAGAAAACATTCTTTTGTCCACAGTGTGGTACGCGACTTTCGGGTAAGAAAGCCTGTCGCAACTGTGGCTTTGATGTGCACAGTGAGAATGCATACCACGGTATGACTGTCCTTGGGGCGGGCGGTGTGGGTTGGTCGGATGCGGTGAATGATCCAAGGTTTGCGGGTTACCAAAGCAATAAGCGAAAATACATCGGTTTATTTACAATCGTCCTTGTCTTGGCCATCATCGCTTTTCTCGTAATCAGTGGTGATCTGAGCCTGGATGGAGAAGGAATGATCGTCATTCTTGTCCTATCCGGAATGTTCATCTTGATTGCTTTGTATGCGATGTTAGGCACAAAGCGTAAAGGGAAAGAATGGACTGCGAAGGTCATCGATAAACATTTGGAAGATGGGAAGACTTTACGTTCCCATATCATTTTTCAAACCGATAGAGGCTTGAAGCATAGCCTGATTTTCGATGATCGTGTTCATTACGATTACTATGCAATTGGGGATGTCGTTAAACAACACAATAAACCTCATTTAAGGACTTTGGAGAAATACGACAAACGTAAGGATGAGATTCTATTCTGTCCGTCGTGTGCGTATCGCTGTGATGCGCGTGATCATTACTGTCAAGCCTGTGGTTCACCTTTGTTAAAGGGGAAGTAGTCATTTCGTTATTTGAAAATGGAAGCGTATTTCTGTGGTGTCTTCAAGACTTAAGGTCCCAACCCCATCGACCATATGTCCGTCGGGATAGACTTTGACGGCACTGATGAGTAGTGGATCCTCTTCTTCTGAGTATAATAGTCCTTGGTCAAGTTTGAATGTTCGGATGAATACAGTGTCCATATCGTTCATCTGCCATTCAATTGACATCACATTCTCTTCAATCTGAGCCATACAACTGATTTTATTTGCACGGACTTGATTATCTTCTTCGTCTAAAGTCCATAGATTGCAATCGTAATCACCTTGGAGTTCTTCAAGGGTGATGTCTTGTTTATAGCCTTGATCACCGATAATCTTAAAAGCTGGGTTATCCATTAAGGGATGATCCAGTTTTTTTGAATAGAGACAAGCAGACAAAAGCGTTAAACTGAGTCCTATGAGAAGGATTTTTTTCATGTGGCTACCTTTATCAGCGTGTAAAGAGCAATACATTCACAAGATCTTCTATGCCATCATTATCCCAATCCGCATAGATGTGACCTTGTCCGTATTCTTGTCCATCTTTCTTCCAGAAAATGATCTCCGCAATACGATCATCACTCAAAGCTAAGACAAGATAACCATCGGAATAATTGGCATAGAGCAGATCAATGGCCTCATCCCCTTCGAAAGGGTATTGTTCACCATCGTATTCCACAAAGTGATGGGTGAGGTCAACGGCGGTGTTGAATTCAGAATTGTGTTCGCTTAGGACAGCGGTCGAGAAATAAGTTTCTTCTGGAATAGACTGGTAATTGACGACCATGAACTTCCAAGTACCGAGGATGTCATCATAATCAAGTGCTGTACCTCCCTGTGGAACTTCGTCATAGGACATGGGGACATACCAATCAAAATCTTCGCGTACAGGTTCTCCAAGTTCTTTGTCTTTTCCAAAGAGCATATTGGGGAGATTGGTAATTTTAGAGAAGAGATCCTCTGTCCCCAGCATGTTTACGGCAAAGTAGACGCCTGCCCCTATCAACGCAATCAAAAGGATCGGAAACAGTTTGAATCTTGATTTCGATTTGGCTTCTTTAATGGGAGTAGGTTTTGCTGGTTTACGAACAGGTTTTTCAGCTTGTTTCGCTTCAATGATCGGCTTTTCGATTGCTTTAGCTTTAACGGCTGTACCACAGAATTCACAGAACTTACTATCGTCTGGAATCTGCTTCCCACAGGATTCACAATGCATAGAGATCTCCTTTGTTTGATTATTTCCAAGGACGAATTCGGATCCAACTGATAAAGGCTAATACAAGAAACAGAGTACTTGTGATAAGGGCAATGTCGATGCCTTCTTTATCACCGGATAGGGTGGCGTAGGTTGTGAAGCCGATAAAGGATAGGAATGCCATGAAGACTAGGAAAAAAGCTGCTTTCGTTCCGTCACGCATAATTTTACCTCGCTGTGTACAAAATCATGGGTTTTGTATCGTATGGATTAAGGCGTGTACTTCACTTCTATTTTTATCATAGGACAAACAAGGGCACTTGAGTACTGTTTTTGGTATAAATCGATGTTTTTAAGGGTGAAATATAAACCTAAAGGGTACATTGTATTACGTTTCACAACACTTTATAATGAATTTAATAAAACGCATGGTATCAATAATTATTTTTATCACAAGTTTTGCATGACGCTTGAATTGAATTCATCGTTTCTCAAACCATCTACGCAACTCTATGTTGTGTTAATTCATCTTTAAGAATCAAGAGAGGGGGCAGTTCAATATAATGCTGAACTGCAGAGTGATATGAAAGATAAACAGAAACGAAGATCAAGTGTTCCCGATCCAACGATGGGTCCTTTTGGCTTTACGATCGCAAGCATCAAATCGGCTTTAGCCGGATTAGGAGCTTTGTTTAAGAACCCAAAGATGTTGGTTCTAACTCTGGTCATTTCGCTCGTACAAACAGCCTTGGCATACTTGAAATTGTTCCTACCAACCTCTGAGTTGGTTAAATACGCCAGTCTCATCACCTTTGCACAAGGGGGGATGTATGCGGGTCTATTGGGGGCTGTTGGGGGTGTCATTGGGAAGGGTTTCTATACCTGGTTCATCAATAATCTGGTTTTTTCTGCGTTTAAACCAAAAGCACCGAAACAAGCCAAAGTCAAAGAACCAAAGACGAAAGGTGCTTTTGGTTTAGTGCTTTTGGGTTTAGGGCTTGCCCTGGTTGTCTATAATTTCATGTCCGGTAATGCTTCACTTGAAAACAGTGTCATTGGTGTGACGGCCATGTTTGCGTGTTTTCAAACCTTGAAGAAGAAAAATGGTTTTTTGGTCGGCTTTCTGTGTTCGTTCACCAAGGGTCGAATGACGCGAACCGCTGCAGGTATTGTGATCAAAGGGATGATCGCGGGTTTCTTTTTCGGTGTCTTGTCTTCACTTAAGTTCAGTGGTATCTGGTGTTATCTTGCTGGAGCTGCTTTCCTTGTCTTAGCGATGGGTTTCCTCCTGTCGCGTAGAAGAATGGTTGTGGCGGCAGCAGCACTTGTACTTATGATGGGATCGATCTTGCCTGTTCTAGGTTTACTGCAAGTAACGGATAAATGGGTCAGTGTTCAAGAGGCTTATGGTATCAAAGGGGATACACTATCCAGTTATATTGAATTGACGAATGCGGTTTCGGCTGCTCCGCCATTGAATATGGAGTTGACTTTGATTGCGATGGGGGCGAGGTATTTTGATGAATCTGTTCCAATTGAGCAGCAGAAGATCATTGTGGAAGATGGGGAAAGTGGAACATTTAGTGTTGCGGCTGAGTTTGAGGATTTCAGCTTCAACAGCCTCGTGAGTCTACACCTTGAAGCGGATGGCTATTATGCATCGGCCTCAACAACGTATTCCGCAAATAACAGTTGGACACAGGATGAAGTGGAGGAAGGAAATTATCAAGCGGATACTCTTTCCTATTTCACGTTCAGACATTTGGGAACGGCTAGTTATTTGTATGAACCTTATCTTGAAGCGGGTCAGTTTTACATGGAAATTAGTGTCCCATTTGGATACGGAGATATGTTGGGTCAAGGTCAAGTCAGCAGTGCGACACAAATTCTAGCACGTGTTGATTTGGTTAAACGAGAGGGTGGCATAAGTGAACCCGATACGCCATCTGGCTATTGGGAACTTAAAGAGAATTTGATGTATGTGATTACGAGTGATAGCAATTCCATTAGCAATACCGAGAAGATCAATGGCCAATTTACTGGTGATGATCCTTCGGATAAAATGATTATCACCATCGAAGGAACGGTGATTGAAACCTCCGTCCGTCGTGACATGTTTGAAGGGTATACGGAACACACTTATCGAACAGTGTTCGGATCAGCCCCTGCAATATTGAAGGCCTTTCAAAGCGTGGAGATAACGTTTGAGCAAACGCATGAATTCTATGACAGTCGAACGAATCAGACAACGTCCAATCCCAATCCATTTGCCGTGGTAGGTTTATTACCGAATCAAAGAGCCGCTTCGTTCTCAACGAAAATGAATCCTGGGGATGCGATGGCGTATCCATTTGGAGCAGATTTGGGTCAGACGTGGTTTACCCTTCAAGGGAATGCCTTTGTGGGAAATGTACCTCCAGGAAAAGTTGCGGGAGAAGTGATGACCCTTGAAATGGCGATGGGTTTCCATGAGCCTTTTGATACAACGACAGCACGCATTTGGGATATTCCTGTGTTGGCGTATGTCTATGAATGGAAGGGTTCTGTTCTTCCGACGAGTGAAGACGAAGAAGAGGAAGAAACGTATATCTGGGGTGAAGATATCTTTGATGAACATGCCAACGAAGAAGAAACCGGCGTTATCAGTGCACTCGGAGCACTTGCTGGATTAGCGGGAGCAGCTGCGGCAGCGGGTGGTTTGGCGGGTGGCTTAGGCGGTTCAAGCTCAGGCTACATAAGAAAGAATAAAGATGGAGACTTGGTTGTCAATGATCCTGTAACAGGTGAAGAACGCATCTATGTGGCCGATCCTAAAACAGGAAGATATGTCAATCCGTTGAGTGGTGCGGAATATACCGAAAATGAGCTCGAGAGCTCTGTTGCGTCTAGGGCTGAGAATGAGGCTGTCTTGGGTCAGGATTATGCACAGTCTGAACAAGCCAAACAGGAACAACGTCTAGCCAACCAACAACTCAGTCGTGCTGAGAATGATTTTAAGGTCGATGAGAAGATGCGCACGATGCAGAGTGAGCTTGAGAAGAAGGGTGAGGGTGGTGATGAGATTGCGGCTGCGATGGCGCGGCAACTCCAGAAAATCAACACCCAAAAACGACAAACAGGTCAATTCAATCAAAAGGATTTTGATCAATTCAAACGAACCCATGGTTTATGGACGAAAGGATCTTTGGCAGGAAGTACGGGTTTACCGAAGGCGGAAAGTGAATGGGATATCTTTAAACAAGGAATGGCACTATCGGGTGAAGAAATCGCACGGGGTGAAAGCAATAAAGCAATCGCATTGCGAATCGCGGTAAGTCTATTGACAGGTAGTTTTGTGGCAAGAGGTGCGATGTCCGCAGCAGCGGCTGCGGTGGGTGAAGCGGGTCTAGAACTTGCACAAGCTGGATTTACAATGAAGGATTATGTGGATAAGGGTGGAAATGATTGGAAAGAAGGTGCACAACAGGCCATAGTGAAGACCTTGCAAGGCGAAGCGATGGGTCGTGCCTTTGGTTTGGGTCTTGGGGCACTTGGGAGGGGAACATCGAAGTTCGGACAAGTCCTATCAAAATCCAAGGCAGGAAAGATCATTGTTGATAAGATTGCGGATCTGGGTGAAAAAGCAGGACGTGTCCTGACCGCCAATGTTGGGGATGTGCCCAAGGTCATTCGTCAGATCGCGAAAGAGTCCAGTGAATCGGCTCTAGCAAAGCAGATGGCGAATGCGGGTATAAAGAAATTATCCTCACAAGCAGGTGGTATAGAGGATATGGCGAAACGTGCCCCTCAATCAAAAACCTCCGTTTCAACACAAAAAGCGATACAATCACAAGCGGACGGTGTTAAAGCGGATGTACCAAATAAACCAACGGTGGCTAAACCGAAAGAAACCGTGCGTCCTAAGGATACGGAAGCGTATAAGAAGGTGTCTCAAGAAGTGGATGATTCCATCAAGAAGGCTGAGAAGCGTGCTGCGGATAAGATTGAGAAATTTAGAAATGATGTGAAGTTGGATCCTAAACTCAAAGCGCGTAATGAAGCCCACATCAAAGGTAAAGAAGAAGGCTTGGATGCGGTTAAACAGTTGGATGAAGCACGTCAGAAATACGCAAACAATCCTAAATCACCAGAAGCTCAGAAAGAATTGGAAAACGCCGTGATGAATGTGCAGAAGAACAAACATGCACAGAAAGTCATGAATGAGAAAGAACTGACCAGCAATGCGACACGTTCGGATTTCAATGATATCAAGGTTCGGAAGGATGCGGTGATTTCATTGAATACGAGTGAGCGGATCGCAAAAGAGTTTGGTTT
>JBLJAX010000050.1:0-3078 GCA_047637795.1 Erysipelotrichaceae bacterium
CACATGAGTGCCATCCCCGATGACTTCGGCATAGACATTGCTTAAGCGCATCGCAGCCCCAACCAAACCCACTTTGCGATGGTGCAGCGGAGACATGGCATTAAAAGTATGGGTCATGCTTTTCGCCCCATTGGCACTTGCCAAGAGTGCTGTTTCATACGTACTATCACTGTGGCCCATGTTTACACAGACACCATTTTGAGCACAATAACGCGTCAACGTGAAGTCTTTGTCTTTTTCAGGAGCCATTGTGATGATTTTGATATTGCCTTCAGAAGCGGCTTGGTAACGTTTGAATTGTTCCAAGTCGGCATCGACGATATAAGGTTCAGGTTGGGCACCTTTGTAGATTTTATTGAGGTAGGGTCCTTCGAAATGAATGCCCAACATTTGGGAGCCTTCACTTTGGTTCTTGATTGCGAGTGCGCACTCTCGCAAGGCTTTCATTAAAACTTCTTCACTTTGCGTGACCGTGGTCAAACAAAAGCCGGTGATGCCTTCTTTAGGAAGCTCCTTAGCGATTTCCATGAGGGTATCTGCATTCGCATCGGTCGCATCCACACCTTTGACCCCATGAAGATGCGTGTCGATGAATCCAGGATAGATCCTTAGGTTTCCATAATCCACATCAACGGGTTCTTGGTTATACGCTAGGATGCGCTCAATTCTTTGGTCGAGGATTTCGATTTGGACGCTTGCCCATTGTTCCTGGAGCCATACTCTTTTGCTTTGAATGATCATGATGTCCTCCTTCTTTTAAAGGTCTGATGAGACAATGACTTCCAAATCCCACCAAATCCAAACGATTGGCTTGTCTGAGGGCTTCAAAAACCAAGCGTTGGTTCTGAGGATAGGTATATTGCATCAAGACACGTTGTAAGGTCTTTTCCTTGATGGTTTTAGCCACATAGACTTTCTCACCGGTCAAAGGATTCTTTTCTGTGTAATACATGCAGGTACTCATTGTAAAGGGGGTTGGGTAGAAGTCCTGGACTTGTTGGGGGGTATGCTTGATCTTCTTAAGATATAAGGCTAATTCGATCGCATCTTTGAGTTCACTTCCTGGGTGGGAAGAAATCATATAAGGAACTAAGAATTGGTTCTTATTGAATTCTTTATTCTTTTTCTCATACTTATCGACAAAGGCTTCATACAATTGACGTTTCGGTTTGCCCATCAAATTGAGCACACGTTCCGAGATATGTTCCGGTGCGACTTTCAATTGACCTGAGATATGGTGTTGAATCAATTCATCAAAGAAGGTTTCATCTTTATCGTACATCAGATAGTCATAGCGGATCCCCGAGCGCACGAAAACCTTCTTCACTTTAGGAAGCGCTCTAAGTCGTCTCAAGGTTTGAAGATACGCACTGTGACTGACTTCCAATTGACGACATGGATCGGGATGTAGACACTCTTTGGTTTGACAAGTTCCAAGCTTGAGTTGTTTCTGGCAGCTCACTTGGTTGAAGTTCGCTGTTGGACCACCCACATCATGAATGTAACCTTTGAAATCAGGCATTTCGGTGATCTGTATGGCTTCATTGACCAAAGAATCACTGCTGCGTGAACTGATCATACGACCTTGATGCGCGGTAAGTGCACAAAAACTACAGGAACCAAAACAACCTCGGTTGCTGATCAATGAGAATTGAACTTCTTCAATGGCAGGAATCTCGGTATAACTTGGATGGAATCTCCGTGTGAACGGAAGTCCATAAACCCAATCCATCTCGTCTTGTTTCAAGGCAAATGAGGGTTGATTTTGAACAATCGCCACATTCCCATACATCTCCACCATCGGTTTGGCGGTAAAGGCATCGGTATTGCGATATTGAATCAAGAATGATTTGGAGAACTCATCCTTGCTTTGTTTGATGTCTGAAAAACTAGGCAGCATAATGGCGTTCTCAGGCAAAGCTTTAGTCTTTGTCTTCCATACCGTACCACGTATATAAGTGATGTCTTCAATCGCTATTCCAGAACGAAGGGCTTCCGCAACTTCGATGATGGAATTTTCAGCCATACCGTAGACCAAAAGATCGGCCTGTGAATCCATTAAGATGGATTGCCGAATCTTATCATCCCAATAATCATAGTGCGCTAATCTTCTAAGCGAAGCCTCAATTCCCCCAATAATGATGGGGACATTGGGCATGACCTTTCGAATCCATTGACTGTATACGATGGTGGCACGATCGGGACGCTTGCCCATCTCACCATGATCGGTATAGTTGTCCTTTTGACGCCGTTTTTTATTCACAGAGTAATGATTGACCATTGAATCGATGTTGCCACCAGTAACCATATACCCATAATTTGGCTTACCATATTGAAGCAAATCATCGTCTTTCTTCCAATCCGGTTGTGGACAAATGGCGACCGTAAAGCCATAAGCCTCTAAGACACGGGCAATGATCGCATGCCCAAAAGAAGGATGATCCACATAGGCATCCCCACTGACCAACACAAAATCGACTGAATCCCAGCCTTTTTCGTGCATTTCTTTTTGATTGATCGGATGCATGTTCAACATAAAAAAACCGAATTCTCGGTTATTTTAGACAATTTCGCCCCAAGCGGTCGAAGTGATGCCAGCCGCATTGGCTTCATCGGTATCAATATGCATTGCTGGCGCAAACTTTTCACTGACACGGATCACGACATCTCCGAAGGTCATCGAGCGATCATCCGTATGAACTTTGATTTCTACAACTTGTCCATTCACAACACCTTGTGCTTCCGCAGCTTCAGGGGTCAAATGTACATGGCGTTTCGCAACGATCAAACCTTTTTCCAATGTAACGCTTCCAGCAGGACCGACTAATTGAACACCGATGGTCCCATCGATGTTTCCAGATTCACGAATGCTTGGATTCAAACCCAAGGTACGTGCATCGGACATGGATACTTCAACTTGTGAAGCTTGACGAACAGGACCTAAGATACTGACATTCTTAAGGGTTGAGCGCGGACCTACAAGATCGACACGTTCAGCAGCGGCATATTGGCCAGGTTGGGACAAGTCCTTTTTAGGGGTCAATTGATACCCTTTTCCAAATAATGTTTCTAAATCTT
>JBLJAX010000051.1:0-2568 GCA_047637795.1 Erysipelotrichaceae bacterium
AAGTCATGACACGTTTTTGTTTAATGGATGTAGGTTCGACCTACACCAAAGGATGCTGGGTGGATACGGATCAAGTCGGAATCTTGGCTTGGGCGAGTGCCCCAACAACAGCATCTACGGATATCAATGAAGGCATCCAAAATGTCTTGAATCAATTGAAAACGATTTATCCAGACTTCAATTATGAAAGCATGCGTTTATGCAGCTCCGCAAAAGGGGGCTTGCGCATGGTTGCGATTGGTTTGGTTGAAGATCTAACCCTCAAGGCAGCACGCATGGCTTGTGCCAATGCGGGGGCTAAACTTGTGGGGGCATACAGTCATAAGCTCAATCTTCAAGAACTCAAAGAAATTGAGACATTGAAACCAGATATCATACTGCTCAGTGGTGGAACGGATGGTGGGAATGAAGAAGTCGTATTGCACAACGCGAAAAAGCTTGCCAAACTTAACATCAAGCTCCCGATTCTTTATGCTGGGAATAAGAGTTGTCAGGATGAAATACATCAAATATTATCCGAGGTCAATCATGACGTACGCATCAGTGCGAATGTCATGCCAAGTTATGGGGTTCTCAATGTCGAATCGGCACGCGATCAGATCCGTGCATGTTTCCTTGAACAAATCATTGAAGCCAAAGGACTCAGTACACTGACATCCATCGTCCAAGATATCATCATGCCGACACCGGCCAGTGTTTTGGATGCCTTAAGCTTATTGGCTTATGGCACAAAACAAGAAAAAGGTTTAGGCGATTTGATGGCGGTCGATGTGGGTGGTGCAACAACCGATGTGTACTCACTAACAAGCAGCCAAGCACATCCATCGGGTGTCCAAATCAAAGGCTTGATTGAGCCTCTTGTGAAGCGCTCGGTTGAAGGGGATTTGGGTTTACGCATCAGTGCGAAACATGTCTTGGATTTGGATCTCGAACTTCAATCCAATAAAGACCTAAGTCTTTACGTAGATAAGGTTGTTCAGGAAATACATGGTTCAAGTAATTCAATCTATGATGAAAAGCTTGCGGCAGCCTGCGTCAGAATCGCGAGTCGACGCCATGCGGGTCGCTTAGAACAAATCTATACCTCGATGGGCTTGGAAACGATTCAATATGGGAAAGACTTACGAAGTGTGAAAACTTTGATTGGCATCGGTGGACCTATCGTGTATGCGGTTGAGCCAAGTCATATTTTGAATCAAGTTAAACAGACAGAGGCGGATATCTTATTGCCTCAAACAATGGAATTTATCTTGGATAAACAATACATCCTGAGTTGTTTAGGCTTGTTGGCGAAAACACATCCGGATTGGGCACTTAAAACAATGAAACATCATTTGGAGAAAATACATGGCTAAAATTGCATTAGAAGTATTTCTGGCGGAACGCGCCGAGGTTTTGAAGGCATGGCCGACAGGGAAAGATGTTCATCTCGAAGAAGCGATTGAATATCAAAAAAGCATTCCGGATGCGAAGCGTTTCTCAAGTGTTCTTAAGAAAGCGGATTTGGATCGTGAAACATTGATTCAACCGCGTGCTGGTGTGGCGTTGCCACAGGAACATCTTGCTTTACTTAAACATCTTCAAGATGAAGGGCATGCGGACTTACTCCCGACCACAATCGACAGCTACACACGTCACAATCGTTATGTGGAGGCGCAAGTTGGGATTGATGAAAGCATCAAAACAGGGAAGTCCTTGCTTAATGGTTTCCCAGCTGTCAATCATGGGGTGACCATTTGTCGATCTCTGAATGATGGACTTAAGGTACCCCTTCAAGTAAGACATGGAACACCCGATGCACGACTCTTAGCTGAAATCACATTAGCAGGCGGTTTCACTTCCTATGAAGGAGGCGGCATCTCCTATAACATTCCTTACGGAAAGAACTATTTCTTAGAGAAAACAATCCGAGACTGGCAATACGTCGACCGCCTTGTTGGTTATTATGAAGAGATGGGCGTGCGCATCAATCGTGAACCCTTTGGACCTTTAACCGGAACCTTAGTTCCACCGTGTATCTCACACAGTGTCGCCATCTTGGAAGCACTCTTAGCCGCTGAACAAGGTTGTAAGTGCATCACTGTCGGTTATGGACAATGTGGAAACCAAGCTCAAGACATCGCAGCCATTCGTTCGCTAAAAGTCTTAACAAAGGAATACTTGGATCGCTTTGGTTATACGGATGTCCAAGTGACCACCGTCTTCCATCAATGGATGGGTGGCTTCCCCCAAGATGAAGCACAAGCCTATGGTGTCATTGCTTGGGGTGCCGCAACTGCGGTTCTTGCGGGGGCAACGAAAGTCATCGTCAAATCTCCGCATGAGGCCTTTGGCGTTCCGACCGCTGAAGCCAACGCGAATGGGCTCAAGACGACGAAACAGTTGACACAAATGCTCAAGGATCAAAACAATGTGGACAGTCCTTTGATTCAAGAAGAAATCCGCTTGATCAGTGATGAAACACATTCGATATTGGAGGCAGTCCTTAAATTGGGTGACAATGATTTTGCCTTAAGTGCTGTTCGTGGATTTGAAGCAGGATTGATTGATGTGCCTTTCGCACCAGCG
>JBLJAX010000052.1:0-3849 GCA_047637795.1 Erysipelotrichaceae bacterium
TCTTCGCCTTTGGCGGCCCTGCTGCACACGTAGCGATGATGGAAGATGAAATCGTCACCAAACGCAAATGGTTGAGCAAAGAACGCTTCATTGACATGTACGGATTCACCAGTTTGATACCAGGTCCCAACTCAACTGAGATGGCGATTCTGATGGGTTATCATCGCGGTGGAATCCCTGGACTCATCATTGCAGGTTTGAGTTTCATCTTGCCTGCTGTTTTTATTGTCTTGGTCTTTGCCTTCATCTATGTCAGCTATGGATCGATTCCAGTCGTAGCTGGGTTGTTTGATGGGGTCAAACCCGTCATCTTAGCAATCGTGATTCAAGCGTTGTATCGCTTGTCCAAATCGATTCTTTCATCCTTTGAAAAAGCGTTGATTTTCATTACTGTGTTAGCCTTATCCTTCTTTGGTTTGAGCGAGATTCCTTTGATTCTCATTGGCGCAACGGCTTATTTCTTATTGAAGAAAATGCCTAAGGGAAAGGTGTTCGTGGTTGAACCGATGTCCGCCTTGATGGTTTTCTTGGTCTTTTTGAAGATTGGTTCTGTTTTATATGGGAGTGGTTACGTATTGCTTTCATTTCTTGAAACAGAGTTTGTTTTGCGTTATGGCGCAATTACCAATCAAACCCTACTGGATGCGGTTGCCGTAGGTCAGTTCACTCCAGGTCCTGTCTTCACCACAGCGACCTTCATCGGTTATGTCATTGCTGGTTTCCCAGGAGCGATTGGGGCAACACTCGGTATCTTCTTGCCTTCGTTCCTCTTGGTTGCGATTGTCTTCCCCTGGTTTGAAAAATTACGGCAGAATAAAGTATTGTCAATCTTCCTAGATGGGGTTAATGCCGCATCCATTGCCCTGATGGCGTCGGTAACCATCAAGTTGGGGATGTCGACACTCTTGGATTGGCAAAGCATTGTGATCTTTTTGATCAGTGCAGCACTCTTAATAAAAAAAAAAATCAACGCAACATGGCTGATTCTAGCCGGTGCGTTGATTGGAATCATTCTCTAAGCTTGGGTAACCAGGCTTTTTAAATGAATAAATTTAGAACTTCATAATAAGCATATAAAATGACAATGAATGCGGCTACTGTAGGCAAAGATTGTTTAACGAGAGCTGAGAAATCAATCTTGAAGTATTCTGCTGTAATCGGCAGACAGACATGCGTCGGTGTAAGTTGATTCGCAATGAAAGCCATGCCCATAACCAAGATGAAGATGGGTAAACCTGCATTGGGCAAAGTCAAAAATAGTAAAGGTAAACCAATGACCGCAATGGCTTGCGAACCACCGACCAAGGTCCCAACAAAGAAAATCAACGCGAAGATTAAAGCATCCGATACAGGTAGATTCGCAAACAAGCTCGGTAGACCTTCGATGACTTGTGTTGCCAAGAGGACATCTTTGAAGATCATGATAAAGAAGGTACTCAACATCAAATTCTTTTCAAATGCTGTGAAGACTGTTTTTTTGAGTTCTGAGAGGGTAAACTTCCCCACACCGACGAATACGACAATCGACAATAAGGCAGCTTCATAAACAGGTCGCTTAAACGCAAGAATCCAGAAGATGATCAAAGCAATTGGCCAACTTCCCTTAATTAGCTTATTAAGACTTTCTTTGAGTGGAGGATGCTTACCTTCAATCGTCTTAGGTACACGTCTAAGATAGAATAAGTGTCCAAGTCCCATCATCACAATGATCATAGGGATCATGCCTAGGATAAAGGCACTTAATTCAATCCGACCTTCAGTCAAATTGATCGCAATCAAAATGGAAGAAAACATGGGGAGGAAACTTTCTGGTATATGACGGTAGAAGGATGTCACAAAGGCCTTTTCTTCTTTATTTAAATGTTCCCCAACACTTTGATTCACGATATCCCCTGCCATCAAGACCACACTTGGTGATGGGAGTAGACCTAATAGAAAGGGGGCTAAGGCTGTCGTGATACGTTTACTTTTAAAGATGCCATCCAATGAGGACTGAGCCAAGCGTAAACTCCCTCTTGCTTCAAGCATTCTTTGAAGATAGCCAACCAAATAGAACACCAAAAGAATCGTTAAGGTGGCAGGACTCACAATGGATTTCGATACTACATCCATAAATTGACTTAGAGGAATTTGAAACAATAATGCCGTCACAAGTGTCGCTAAACTGATGGCTAAAGAGAGATTCTTGCGAAACTTTAGTACGACAACGATACTTATGAAAATTAATCCAAGCTTGATTAGTTCCACGACTGACCTCTCACAAGTAAAAAGTATAACTCAACTACTGTCCCTAATCAAATCATCTACACATAAAAACAAGCTTTCGCTTGTCTTAGTAGTGTCCTTCACTCGGAACGATGCAAATGAACTTAAATGGCTTATCGCCTGTATTCTGGAATTGATGAAGTTCATTACCTGGCACGAAAGCATAGGATCCAGCTTTAACTGGGTTTTCCTGTCCATTGAGGAATAAAGATCCCTCACCCTCGATGATGTAGTTGATGTGTGGCCAAGCATGTTGGTGACGGGGTGTGAATCCACCGACTTCCAATTCAAACACACGCATGACGTGATTGTCCCAACCTTGTTCAGGCCCAACCAAGACGCGCATTTTCGCATCCTTTGCGAGGGGGTTATTAACGACTTTATTTTCTAATTCTGTAACATGTCCTATTGGCATATGAGTGACTCCTTATTTTTTAAAATCATAGCACACTCTTTCTTAAAAATATTGTGAAATACACTTAAGAACGGTGTATATTATACATAGATGAATATCAATGTAATGGGACGATGTTGCGTGGATGTTGAAGCGTGTTGTCCATCAAGCAAAACACTGAATGTCGACGATCTCTACTTGGACTTACAGCGTTGTGATCGTTGTCAATCAACCGATCAACGTTTAGAAGAAGCCCTTGAGCTTTTACGTCCTGTTCTCCATGAATTTGGTTATTCCTTCAATCTCAATAAGATACACATGAGCACCAAGGACCTCGCTTTAAAGTATCGTTTCCTAAGTTCACCTACGATTCGCATTAATAACTTTGATCTTTTTGAAACAGTCACTGAGAACGCATGCGTTTGTTGTAGTGAAATCAGTGGGCATACGACCGATTGTCGTACTTTTGAAGAAGATGATCAAACAGTGAATGCTCCAAGTGTCAAACTCTTGATTGAAAAGATCTTACTTCATATTTTGAATAAGCCGAAAGCAAACGATTTGAAGCCATATGTCTTGCCTGAAAATCTAGAACAATTCTATCAAACAAAGCCATGAGTCCAATGAACTCATGGCTTTGTTTATCTAAACCAATGTTTCGTGCTATTCGCAATCTTTACTAAGATAAGCATGACCGGTACTTCAGTGAGAACCCCTACAACCGTAGCTAATACAGCCGGTGATGTTGGTCCAAATAACGCAATCGCAACCGCAACCGCAAGTTCAAAGAAATTGGATGCCCCAATCATGCCAGCTGGTGCTGCCACGTCATGCGTCAAATCGCATTTTTTAGCCCCAACGTATGAGATAAAGAAAATGAAGAACGTTTGAATCGTTAAAGGGATCGCAATCAAAGCGATATGGAGCGGATTCTGAAGAATGACTTCACCTTGGAAAGAAAACAATAGGATCAAGGTGAGTAATAAACCTAATGTGGTTATCCCATCAAATTTAGGTAGAAAAGTATTTTCAAAGTAATCCAAGCCTTTATTCTTCACAACCATATGACGTGTCAGTACACCACCAACCAGAGGGATCACCACAAACAACACAATAGATAAGAAGAGCGTTTCCCAAGGGACCGTCACATTGCTTACACCCAACAGAAACTTAACGATGGGGATAAACAA
>JBLJAX010000053.1:0-2859 GCA_047637795.1 Erysipelotrichaceae bacterium
ATACCTTGTATGCGTATACCCTTCAAGGAGTGAAGGACAATGCTTGAACAACGTATCCATCTCGCACTGGGTTCAAGTAGCAATCAAGAGGCCGTGCTTCATCAACTAAATGCATCGCTTAAGAAGAATCGCTTGGATGATCGCATCCAAGTGTATTGTCATACCCTTCATGATTTACAGAAGCCGGCGTGTGGGATCTACCCTGAGCGGATTTTCTATGAAAACATCAATGAGAATCTGATGCGCTTGTTGGTTGAAGTCCAACTCTTAAACAAAACACCGCTTGAGCAGTTCCAACAACTCAAACTTGATCAAAGCTTGATTGAACGTTTTGATCAATGGGATAAGGATCGTTTCTTTTATAAACAAACACGCATCGTTTTGAAGAATGCAGGGAAGATCAATCCTGAAGATATTCAAGAAGCGATTGCCATGGATGCCTACCAAGCTTTGGCAAAGGCTTTGACATCCATGACCCCGCAAGATGTCTTGGATGAAATCACGTTGTCTGGATTACGGGGTCGTGGGGGTGGTGGTTTTCCAACTGGCCGTAAATGGCAGGTCGCACATGATCAAATAAATGATGTCAAATATGTCATCTGCAATGCGGATGAAGGGGATCCGGGTGCTTTCATGGATCGTTCCTTATTGGAAGGGGATCCGCATGCGATTTTGGAAGCGATGATGATCACAGGCTATGCGATTGGAGCGAAACATGGCTATATCTATGTCCGAGCGGAATACCCGGTGGCGGTCAAACGCTTGGAGATTGCCATCCATCAAGCGGAAAACCTCGGCTTGTTGGGAAAAAATATCCTGGATTTGGGTTTTGATTTCACCATCGAGATCCGTTTGGGAGCCGGTGCTTTTGTGTGTGGTGAAGAAACCGCGCTCATCGCATCCATTGAAGGCCAACGTGGAACTCCCAATCCGAAACCGCCTTATCCCAGTGTTCAAGGATTATGGGGCAAACCCACGATCATAAACAATGTCGAGACGCTTGCGAATATTCCGCAAATTCTATTAAAAGGACATAAATGGTTCAGAACGATGGGCACAAGCACATCGCCTGGAACCAAGGTTTTTGCCTTGGGAGGGAAGATCAAACAAACCGGTTTAATTGAGGTCGAAATGGGCCTTTCATTGAAAGAAGTCATCTATGACATTGGTCAAGGCTGTGAACATAATAAAAAATTCAAGGCGATGCAGACGGGTGGTCCCAGTGGGGGCTGTATCACCCGTGAGGATTTGGATACGGCACTTGGTTTCGATGAACTCATTCAACTGGGATCCATGATGGGATCGGGTGGGATGATCGTTCTGGATGAAGATAATTGCATGGTGGATGTGGCACGGTTCTACTTGGACTTCATTGTGGAAGAATCCTGTGGCAAATGCACACCTTGTCGCATCGGTACGAAACGTCTATTGGAGATGTTGAATAAAGTGACGCAAGGTGAGGGGACGCTAGAACTCTTGGATGAAATGGAAGAATTGGCACAGTACATAAAGACCAGTTCACTTTGTGGCTTGGGTCAAACCGCACCCAATCCATTCTTATCGACCTACCATCATTTCAAAGATGAATACATGCGCCATGTCGTGGATAAAAAGTGTGATGCGAAAGTATGTAAGGCTTTATTGGAATACACGATTCAAGCGGATTTGTGTAAGAAATGTGGCCTATGTGCACGCGCATGTCCAACCTATGCCATTTCCGGTACGGTGGGACGTGATCCTTTCACCATCGATCCAAATCTATGCATTCGATGCGGTGCGTGTGTATTGACCTGCAAATTCGATGCGATCAAGAGGCAATAAATGAAAACAATCAAATTGAACATCAATCACCAAGAAGTCAAAGTCCAAGCGGGCTTGACGATCTTGGAAGCCTGCCGTTCACAAGGCATCACCATTCCTACGCTCTGTCATTTGACGGAATGTAAACCCAAAGGCGCATGTCGCATCTGTGTGGTGGAAGAAGAAGGTAAGCAGAATCTTGTCCCATCCTGTGTGAGTGAAGTTAAAGAGGGAATGCGTATTTTGACGCATTCCAAACGGAGCTTGGCGTCACGACGCATGAGTTTGGAATTGATTCTATCGAATCATCGTAAGGATTGTTTGAGTTGTACCCGCAACTTGAACTGTGAACTCCAAAGATTGGCTCAAACCTTACATGTCCGTGAAGATCGTTTCTTGGGTGAGAAAACCGAAGGACGCTATGATGATCTATCCAATGGCTTGATTCGGGATACCAGCAAATGCATCTTATGTGGTCGTTGTGTTGATGCTTGTTTGAATATTCAAGGTTTAGGGGTCCTAACGATGATGAATCGTGGTTTTGAGACACGTTTGGGACCAGTATTGGATTTAAGCTTCAAGGATGTCAACTGCATTGAATGTGGACAATGTGTCTTGCATTGTCCAGTCGGTGCGTTAAGTGAGAAAGAAGAAATCCATGATGTGATCAATGCTTTGGAAGATCCTAAGAAATTTGTGATCGTGCAAACCGCACCAGCGGTACGTGCATCCTTGGCTGAGGAGTTTGGAGCTCCAATGGGAACCCGCATCACAGGGAAGATGGTTTCCGCACTCAAACAAGTGGGTTTCGATCGTGTTTATGACACCAATGTGGCAGCGGATCTGACCATTCTTGAAGAAGGCCATGAGTTCTTGCATCGATTGGAAAACAAGGGTGTCTTACCCTTGATCACCTCGTGCAGTCCAGGTTGGATCAATTTTCTCGAGAAAGAATATGCAAGCTTGATTCCACATGTCTCTTCGTGTAAGAGTCCACACATGATGTTTGGAGCGATATTAAAGTCGCACTTTGCCAAAGTCAAAGGCTTGGATCCTAAG
>JBLJAX010000054.1:0-5513 GCA_047637795.1 Erysipelotrichaceae bacterium
CACGTTCAAGAGGTGAGATGTTATTGCCGTTCAAAGAAAAAGCACTGAGTCCAGCTTATTTTGCAAAGCGGGGCATCGTGCCTTTGAGTCTGAAGAATGCGTATACCTTGGATAAATTGGGTTTCAAGCAGCATAAGATCACATTGACCTATCATGAACCAATCGCTTACTCGGATCTAAGTGAAATGTCTTATTTGGACTGTGCTGATCACTTGAGCAAAATCATCGCATCGGTTTAATTGATTTTCATTTCGATGAGTTCATAGTCAGGAAGGGCTTGATTGCTTACAACAACGCAACAATACCCTTCATCAATATCAATTGTTTGCCAGTACTCCGTCGTGATGTTTTTAAAGAGATAATGTTTATCATCATAGAGTTTGATCAAAGCTTCCTTTTGACACCAGGATAAGATGGGGTTGTTTGGATTGAGATCGAACTTTTTTATCAATTCATCTTTCAAAGGTCTGATTTTCTCAAGATCGATGCCGATTGGATGATTGTTGTGAACGATGACTAAAAAATCCAAGCTGTGTGAGACTGAAAGGTAGCCTTTTTCACACAGTGGTTTGCCATTAGAAGAGTAGTGTAGAGGTCCCCAACCATACAGTTTTGTTAGTTTTTCAAGTAACGCTTTTGAACTGTTGTTTCTAAAGTGTTCTTGTGTATTTTGGACGATGAAGATCTTCATGACTCTAGCTTAACACATGCCTAAATACATTGCATAAATCCATGCATCCTGTATAATTGTAACGTATTTCAGAAAGGGTAAAATGAAATGAAAAAAATAGCTTTGTATGGGTTTAACAACCTTACAAAAACATGTAGTTTCAATATTTATGACATCTGTTATGCTAAAACAGAAGAAGAACGAAAAGAATATTTGGCCTATATTGATGAACAATATAACTCAACGCGCTTGACCAAGATTCTTACGGACGTCACCGGAATGATTGGAGCGCATGTCTTGAATATTGCAAAACAAGACTATGATCCCCAAGGCGCCAGTGTGACCATCTTGATTAGCGAAGAACCGATCGAAGAGAAGTATTTGGATGCTTCATGCAATGTGGCGAAGTTGGAGAATGGCGTGGTGACACCCCGAACGGTCTTAGGTCATTTGGATAAGAGTCATGTGACGGTGCATACCTATCCTGAGTATCATCCGAATCATGAGATTTCAACCTTCAGAGTCGACATCGATGTATCGACCTGTGGACGTATCTCACCGCTGAAGGCTTTGGATTATCTAATCGCAAGCTTTGATTCTGACATCATCACGATTGACTATCGTGTGCGAGGTTTCACCCGTGGTTTGGATGGTAAGAAATTCTTTATCGATCATGATATCAACTCGATCCAAAACTTCATTGCGAAGCCAACCTTGGATCGTTACCATAAAATTGATGTGAATGTCTATGAATCGAATATCTTTCATACCAAGATGATGCTTAAGGAAATCATTCTTGAGAATTATTTGTTTACCAGTGCTATTGACTCCATCAGTAATGAAGACCAAGCGCAAATGATTGAGCTGGTCAATCATGAGATGACGGAAATCTTCAATGGACGTAATATTTACACAAAGGAGGATGAAGCATAATGGATCTTTGGTACAGTGAGTTTCATGCGGATACAATCAAGTTTTCAATTCAAATTGAAAAACAATTATTGAGTAAAAAGAGCCCTTTTCAACAAATCGATGTCTTTGAATCCAAGGAACTTGGACGTTTCTTTACCTTGGATGGCTATGTGATGATCACCGAGAAAGATGAGTTCATCTATCACGATATGATTGTGCATGTGCCAATGCATGTGAATCCAGAGATCAAGAAAGTATTGGTTATTGGAGCAGGGGATGGTGGAACGGTACGTGAATTGTGTCGCTATCCTCATATTGAACATATTGACATGGTTGAAATCGATGAGATGGTTGTACAAGTCTGTGAAGAGTATTTCCCAATCACCGCGAGCAAATTACGTGATCCACGTGTTCATCTTTATTTTGAAGATGGTTTGAAATTCGTAGCGAACAAGAAGAATGAATATGATTTGATCATCGTGGATTCCACGGATCCATTTGGTCCAGGTGAAGGCTTATTCACACGTAGTTTCTATCAGGATTGTCATGCGGCATTGAATGATAAGGGTATTTTGGTGAATCAACACGAAAGTCCGTTCTACGATCATTATCGTAAGAACATGCAACGTGCACACAAGCGCATTGTGGAGACTTTTAAAATTGCGAAGGTCTATCAGGCTTTCATTCCAACCTATGCTTCGGGACATTGGTTGTTTGGTTTTGCGAGCAAACATTTCGACCCGATCTTGGATTTCAAGCCCGATGCATTTGCAGGATTGAATTTGAAAACAAGATATTACAATGAGGACATTCATCGTGCTTCCTTTGCATTGCCGAATTATGTTAAAGAGGCTTTGGCCGAAGGCTTGAAGGATGAGTAGTTTCAATACCATACTTTTCGATTTGGATGGGACCTTATTGCCGATTGATGGTCAAGCTTTTGAAAAGATCTATTTTGGTAATTTAGCAAAACAGTTCATGGATGTATATGAGCCTAAGGTTTTGATCCAATTGATTTGGGGAGCAACCAAAATAATGGTCAAAGACACCAGTGATCGAACCAATGAAGTGGTTTTCATGGAAAATCTAGAAAAACTTGTGGGTTCGGACATCACGTGGATGCAGGAGCGTTTCGCACGTTTCTATGAAACGGACTTTGATCAGTTACGCACAGCCGTCACACCGAATGCGAATGTGTTGGAAGCTGTCCGAATTTTAAAAGAAAAAGGCTATCAATGTGTCATTGTGACCAATCCGATGTTTCCAAAACTTGCGATTGAAAAACGAATTGCTTGGACAGGCTTGAATCGTGAAGATTTCAGCTATGTGACATCTTTTGAGAAAAACACAGCTTGTAAGCCACAATTAAAACTCTATGAAGAAGTCCTACGTGAATTGGGTCTTCAAGTTGAGGATTGTTTGATGGTGGGTAATGACATCGAAGAAGATATGGTTGTTGCTAAGATGGGTATGGATCATTATTTGATCACAGATCATGTCATGCAAGCGGATGTCGTCCCTGATTTCGTTAAAAGATCGGGCGATTACGTCGATTTCTTGAATTTTGTGAAAGAACTTAAACCTCTTTAGTTGAAGAGGTTTTTCTTAGGCTTGAAAAAGGGTATGATTGTCTTAGGAGGATACGCTATGCCATTGATCAAACACACTCCGCATAAATCATCACTCGGATTACAAGCCAATGTCGTCATCTTAATCATTTGGTTTGGTGGTTTTGTCATCAGTCTCATTGAGCCGATTGCAATGTTTGCCTTTGCTGTTCCATTTGTCATTCTGTTCTTGGAAAAGGATAGCAACTTGGTGCGCTCACATGCAGTCCAAGCAGTCAGCTTATACATCATCAACATCATCTTGAGCATCCTCATGACCGTTATCCCCGTCTTGGTGTTCTTATTCTTCATATTGGCCATTGTGGAGCTGGCATTGATTGTCGTCGCTGCCTTCAAAGGCTGGTATTATCATGAATACGAATTGCCATTGATCCAACCCTTGGCAAAATGGGTCAGCAGTGTCTTTTTACGCGTTTGATAGAAAGTGATTTATTTAATTGAACATGAAACCAATTCGATATACCTTTGCGTTTGTCGTGAGTCGACTTACGATCATTGCTTTAAGAATCTTAGGTCGTAACGGAACGCATTTTCCAGGTGCGGTTGCGATGCGCTTGTGCCCTGATTTCATTAAGCATCTGCCTCAACCTAAAAAATTGATCGCCATCACCGGAACCAATGGGAAGACGACGGTCACCAATCTTGTGAGTGACGTATTGAAGAATGCAGGCTATACGTTGTCCAACAATGCCATGGGATCCAATATCCAAGAAGGCATCATCGTGACGGCTATTTTGGCGAGTTCTTTTTTTGGGAATAAAAGTGTCGTGGATGTGGTTGTGTTGGAAGTGGATGAGCGTATTTCACCACGGATCTATCCCTATTTGAAACCGGATATTTTAATCGTGACCAATCTCTTCCGGGATTCTTATCGTCGTAATGCGCATGTGGAGTTTATTCAGATGATGCTGGAACAAGCGATTCCTTTACATACACAATTGATCGTGAATGCGGATGATCCAATCAGTTCTTTCATATGTCCGGGTAATCCACGCATCAGCTTTAGTTTGAAAGCACTTGAGCATGAAGAGCAAATCAAGGACAGTCGGATCGTTGATTTGATCTATTGTCCGAAATGTCAAAGTGAATTGGTTTATGATTTCCAACGTTATCATCACATCGGTCAGGTTCATTGTCCGAATTGTGATTTCAAATCGATGCAAGCTGATTTAGAAGCCGTTGTCATCGATCAAAAACTCAGTGTTCAAAATAAAGATCAACGTTTAAGTTTTGATGCCTTGGGCGATAATCCAACCGATCATTACAATCTTTTGGCAAGTATTGCTTTATTCAATGTTTTAGGCTTTGATTTAGAAGCGATTCAAATGGAGTTGAATAAGTTGAAGATTGTAAAGACACGTTTCGATCAAGTTGAAGTCAAGGGTAAACAAATCACCATCATGATGACAAAGGACCAGAATCCGATTGCGACCTCACGTATCTTTGATTATATTCGCCACCAAAGCAATCGTAAGAGTGCTTTGATCCTGATCAATGAGAACAGTGAGCATCATAGCTTAAGTGAAAATAATGCTTGGTATTATGATACCGATTTTGAATATTTGAAGAAAGATCACGTCCTGCAAATCATCGGGGGTGGTCATCGTATTCTGGATTTGAAAGTCAAGCTTGCTTTGACTGGAATTCCACTTGAGCGGTATCAATCGTCTTGGAATGAATTGGATACGGCTAAATTGGTTGATTTGAATCGGGTGGATGCGATTTATATTTTGAATGGAACCAAAAACATCCCTGAAGCGAAACAGATTCGCAAACATTTGATTGAACGCATCGAAGCGGAGGTGCAAGCATGATCATTGAGATGCTTTATCCTGAAATTGCCAGTCTGTATGGTGAAAAGGGCAATTTGGATTTATTGAAACTGTGTTTTCCTGAAGCCCTCATTAAAATGACGATGTTGAATGATGAACCTTATTTCGTCAAACATGAGGTAGATTTGATCGTCATGGGTCCAACAACAGAAGAATTCCAGAAAATCATCATTAAACGATTGAATCCTTATATCGATCGCATTCAAACATTGATTCGTGAGAACATTCATTTTTGGATGACGGGCAATGCGATGGATATCTTCGGTGCTTACATTGAGGATGAAGAGGGGAATCGTGTCTTAGGTTTGGGACTGTTTGATTATCATGCCTGTTTATATCGACCTAAGCGCTTTAACTCCTATGTACTTGGGAAAATAGAAGACTTGGAAGTCGTTGGGTTCAAGAGTCAATTCAGTCAGATATTTCCATCACAAATCCAATCATGGTTTAAAGTGGACAGAGGTTTTGGCT
>JBLJAX010000055.1:0-7323 GCA_047637795.1 Erysipelotrichaceae bacterium
CCGCAACCAGAAAAGACACGATCATCACAGTAACCATCAATCTAAGTTTGTTTTGAACAATATTCTCAAAGCTCATCTTCGCTTTCAGTGCGAAGGGTAAACGTGCTCGAATGGCTTGTGGCAACGCAATGAACGCCTCATCCACCTTCGCTTGCGTATCTTCCTCAACTTTGCCATCTTTCAGTGTGATGATGCGATCGCCGAAAAGTTCCGCAAATTCACGATCATGCGAAACCACAATGACCAAGTTATCCTTACTTAAACGTTTTAGAACTTCAAAGATTTGGTTTGAGGTCTGCGAATCCAAGTTCCCAGTAGGCTCATCCGCCAAGATGATGGTTGGATCCTTAATCAAAGCACGTGCAATCGCAACACGTTGTTTCTGCCCACCGGACAACTCATCCAAACGTCGTTTTTCCAAGCCTTGAAGATCCACCAAAGCAAGCGTATCCAAGACTTTTGATTCATCAACTTCTTTGTTTTGTAAACGTAGCGCTAAAGCGATGTTTTCGTATACATTCAAGTTGTGCATCAAGTTGTATTCTTGAAAGATAAATCCGATGTGTGTGTTTCGATAAATGGAATAAGTGCGATCATCAAAACGCTTAAGCTCCTGCCCATTGATCATAATCTTACTGGTGTTGGCAGAATCCAAACCACCTAGTATATTTAAAAGACTGGACTTACCACTCCCACTTTTACCCAAGACAAAAACAAGCCCTTTCGCATTGAACTCAAGATTGACATGATCCAAGGCTTTGACTTTAATGCCAGACTTACTGGTATAGGTTTTGTTTGCATTTATGAGTTGTATCATCTAGCTTTCCTTTAAGATTGAAATCACGCTGTTCTTACGCAAGGTATTGAGTGTCAAAACCACGACGAACAAGCCAGGTAGAATTAAGGATAATGCCCCATGAAAGATGAGCTGTGCTTGATATAGACTAAGAACTTGAAGCCCATCATAAAATTTTTTATTGATATCCAAAAGATAAGTATAGGCCATCAAACTCGATAAAACGAAAGAACTGAAGCCTAAGAGCAACGCTTCCCAAACAAAAATTTTCAACACATCGTGGTGACGTGCCCCAATGGCTTTGAAAATACCCATCTGCTTGATGCGTTGTTCGACACTGATTGAGAGAAACACATAAAATATACCCAACAATAAGACATAGGTCCCGATGATCAAGACTTCCGCATTGGTTTGTGTAAGATAGCCTTGTAGATCTTGAACGATCGCTTGGATTTGAAACCCATTGCCTAATCGCTCCTCTGGATTACTCAAGAAATGCAAATATGCTCCTAATAAATTGGAGATCATCAAGCTAAAGGTCAATAACATGCTCGTCATTACCAACTGCAATCGTTTGGGTCTTAAGGCGTGGATTCCATACTTAAAGCTTGAACTGAGCTTCAAGAATCCTTTGACTTCTTTGGTCTTTGGATGCTGTTCATGCGCTTCTTGGATGATTTCATCTTTCGCAACCCGTCCATCCTTAATATAAATGATGCGATCCCCAAACTGTTGAGCCTCTTCTGGATCATGAGATACCACCACAACCAGGGTATCTTTTGAAACTTCTTTTAAGAGATGCATGATTTGATCAGACGTCTCAGAATCCAGATTTCCTGTGGGTTCATCCGCAAGAATCAAACGGGGTTGCTTAATCAATGCACGTGCAATCGCAATGCGTTGTTTCTGTCCACCCGAGACTTCATTGCCTTTACGATGCTCAAAACCCTCTAAACCAACTGTTTCAAGTGTCCATTCGAGATGTTTTTGATCGATCGGCTTCCCTTGAAGTTCCATCGCAATACCGATGT
Source organism: Erysipelotrichaceae bacterium (assembly GCA_047637795.1). Taxonomy (GTDB): domain Bacteria; phylum Bacillota_I; class Bacilli_A; order Erysipelotrichales; family Erysipelotrichaceae; genus UBA2212. The sequence continues at coordinate 1,828 of JBLJAX010000055.1, forward strand.
TCTCACGAACACTATAGTGCTCAATAATGTTGAAGTCTTGAAAGACGAAACCAACCGTGTGACAACGATGAGCATCTAAATCCTTAGCGCTCTTTGTACTAAGATCTTCGCCATCCATCAATATCTGGCCAGAATCTGCACGATCCAAACCACCCAAGAGATTCAGTAAGGTAGACTTTCCACTCCCACTCTTACCCAAAACAAAAACCATGCCTACTTCGGGCAACGCTAGATTAATCGAATCAAGCGCTTGGGTTTTCACCCCCAAGCGCGTTGTATATGTTTTTATGACGTTGTTGAGTTCAATCAAATGGATGCCTTTCTATGCTTGATTCAAATTTTGAACAGCGTTTTTGATCAAGGCCACAAAGCCTTCTCTGTTCGAAGCAAGTGCTACCCAAACATTCAAAGGACGACCGGTCACACGGTGTTGATCGACTATGGTTTGGCCACGACTGTATGAACCACTTAAGTCCACAACCACATTGAGTTCTTCCATGGTGAAGAGTTCGGGTTGAATCAGATAAGCAACCGCACAGCTGTCGTGCGATGGATCCCCTTCAAAGTAAGGGAGCTCTTGATAGTTCTTGAAATGATATCGCAAACAATCCGCAGCCAAAGCACCAAACTTACCAAGCTTGGCAATCTCATCCATCTCATGCGGATAGATCACCGTTTGATAGGTCACATTCAAGCCAAACATGGCAATCTTCGCACCTGAATTGAATACAATATGGGCTGCTTCGGGATCATTCTTGGTGTTGGCTTCCATGACCGCTCCCACGTTCCCGACATGGACCGACCCACCCATCAGTGAGATCATTTCGATCTTATCCAAGATTTCAGGATACAAGCTGATGGCCATACCCACATTCGTGAGTGGACCCGTCGCAATGATCGTAATTTTTTCAGGTGATGCCATAAGCGTCTGTGCGATCCATTCGTGTGCACGCAATTTCTCAATCTCACGTTTGGCTTTGGGTAATTCAATATTAGCGATTCCTTTGGACCCATGGACGTGTGAACCCGAGGCAAAGCAGCCTAAAATGGGATTGCTCGAGCCTTTCGCAACAGGAATATCCGGTCTACCATAGTACTCCAATAAGTCTAGGGCATTTTGCGTCGTATACTCAATCAATGAGTTTCCAGCAATAGTGGTAATCCCTAAGATATCCCAATCCTTTTGTGACACAGCGATTAATAAAGCCAAGGCATCATCTAAACCTGGATCACAGTCAAATATGATTTTACGTTTCATTGTTTTTTCCTCTTTGCTTTGATATCTAGATATTTCGCTTCACCCAAAGCATAAAGTTTATGCTCCAAGGAGGAAGATGGATGCAGGGGTTCAACTCGAGCAACCACTTTTTCTTTGAGATGCACCATCGTAAAGAAAGCCGATAAGGCTAATTTCATTTTATTGGCATCACTAAGACTATTCACATAGACACTCACCCAAATCTGCATCGAACTGTTGCCCACATAGCAGAGTTGTGCGATACAGGTCACGATGTCCCCAATCAAGACAGGACTGTGAAATTCCAATTCATCCACACGTGCCGTTACCACTGCACCCTTGGCATGTTTCGCTGCCGCAATGCCAGCGGTATTATCCATTAAACGCATCAACTCACCCCCATGCACATGACCATGGATATTGGCATGCATGGGTTCCATAAGAATACAGGTTTCTGCTTGTGAAAATTTATTGTCTTGATTGTTCATAGGGCTTCCTTACTTAAACAATACCATAAGTATAAAACAGATGACTTAAAAAAAACGTCCGATTTGGACGTTTAACCTAAGATCAAAGAATCGTTCAATTCATGCATGAGATTGAGTTCATTAAACTTCGCAATCAAATCCATGACACTCAACTTACGCTTCTCTTCACCCCGAAGATCTAAGACAATCTGACCTTTATGGAACATAATCAAACGATCGCCAACATCTAAAGCTTGTTTCAGGTTGTGGGTTACCATAACCGTCGTGATTTCTTTCTCACTGACCAAGCGTTGCGTTAAATCAATGATCAATTCCGATGTCTTAGGATCCAAAGCAGCCGTATGTTCATCCAGCAACAACAATTCGGGTTGAACCATGGTTGCCATCAAGAGACTTAAGGCTTGGCGCTGTCCACCCGACAAGGTCCCAACCCGATTGTTCAATTTGTCTTCCAAACCTAAATTCAAAGACTTGAGTTCATGTTTGAAGTGTTCGAGTAAACTCTGATCGACACCACGAGATAAATTGAATTTCTTCCCTTTATTATAAGCCATGGAGAGATTCTCAAGAATCGTCAACGACGGTGCTGTTCCTTTTAAAGGATCTTGGTAGACACGTGCGATGTGACGTGAACGTAGATGTTCAGGCAGATGTGCGATGTCTTGGCCTTTGAATAGGATGGAGCCTTGGTCGGGTTGAAGTGTCCCAGCAATGATGTTGAAGAAGGTGGACTTGCCACTTCCATTGGAACCAATGACCGTGATGAACTCACCATCTTGAATATGAATGTTCAAATCTTGATAGAGTTGATTTTCATGCGGTGTTCCAATGTAGAAACGCTTTTCAATGTTTGAGAGTCTAAGCATGTTTATCCCATCCTTTCAAGAACTTAGGTCTAAGCTCTTTATTATTCAAGACCAAGGCCAAGATGAAAATGATGGCCGTAATCAATTTCAAATTACTTGGAGGAAGCTTTAGTGCCAAAGCAACCGAGATGCTTAAGCGATACAAAATTGAACCGAGAACAACTAAAGTCGTGATCTTCCAAGATTTCATGAAACCCAGAACGCTTGTCCCCAAGACCACCGATGCCAAACCAACAACGACGATCCCGCTTCCTAACGAGATGTCATAGAAGCGAAACATTTGCATGGCGATAGCACCTGAGAAGGCGGCGATTCCATTCGACAACATCAAACCTAAGATCTTCGTCTTGCCGATGTCTTCGCCTAAAGCAATGACGAGTTGAGGATTATCCCCTGTGATTCTGAGTAGAAAACCCAGTTTGGTTTCTAAGAACCAATCCATCACCAACTTAAGCAATACAATCACAATCAATAGAATCAAAGTTGAGTAGAACTTTGTCACCCAAGGCTGAAGATCTTGAGGTAATTTTTCAATCCAAGCTCCGACTGTAAACATTGTCTTCACATTGAAGATGGGTAGATTGGAGCGATTATCCGCAATCATGAGATTGATTGAGTAAAGTCCTGTCATGACCAAGATACCACTGAGCAGATTGGAGATCTTGAGTTTGACATGTAAGAAGCCTGTCAGTAAACCTGCGCCTAAGCCTCCAATAAAAGCGAGAAGCAGGGCTAAGGGAATCGATCCCCATTTTAACAATACAACCGCCGCAATAACCGATCCCAGCGGGAAACTCCCATCGACTGAGAGATCCGGGAAATCCAAGATTTTGTAGGTCAAGGTTACCGCAATCGCTAAGACACCGTACGCCAATCCTTGATTCAATACTTCAATTCCAAAGGACAACATATCAATCAATCAAAGTCGCACGCGCCTTCAAGGCGTCCGAAATGGTGATGTTCAAAGTATTGGCAATCGTCTGATTGATGACCAAACTTGTCTCAGTAGCCGTGCTGACTTTTAAGTCTTTTGGTGAAACACCTTCAAATAGAATCTTGGCAACTAAAGCTGCAGCTTGATTGCCTAATTTGAGGTAACTTAAACCATCGACGGCTAATAAACCTTGGTCCATTGCCCCATCCTCAGCTGCAAATACTGGAATGCCTGCTTGAGTGGCTTTGTCGGTCACAATCGCCGTATTGGATACAACTAGATTATCGGTAATGTTATAGAACGCATCCACTTCACCCGCAATCTGTTGAGCGGCACTTGCCATTTCAGCGGCCGTGGTGACACCTGTCGCAACCACTTCTAGGCCAAATTGAGGAGCCAACGCTTGAACTTGTTCGACTTGAATCAAACCATTGACCTCACCTAAGTTGTATAACATCCCAATCTTCTTCGCTTCCGGCATCAACTCTTTAATCAATTGAAGTTGTAAATCCAACGGTGCCGCATCCGATACACCTGTGACATTTCCACCTGGCGCATCATTTGAAGACACAATACCTGCCGCAACCGCATCCGTTACAGCATTGAAAACAACAGGAATATCCGTACCTTGCGTCGCATTGAACGCTGCCTGTGCAGCTGTTGTCGCAATTGCATAGATCAAATCGACCTTATCACTAACGAATTGTTTTGCGATCAAATCCGCCGTTGGCGCATCGCCATTCGCATTTTCAATAACAATTTCAAACTTTCCGCTATGGCCCATGGCTTCAAGCTCTGAAACCATGCCTTCAAGGGTCGCATCCAGCGCAGGGTGTGTAACCAGTAAAAGTACGCCAATGACTTTTACATCTTCTTTCTCTTCAACAGGTTCAGCTGTTGTACAACCAACCATCAACATCAATAAAACCAATGCCAGTGTGATAATCTTTTTCATAAGTTCCCTCCCCTCAACAAATAAAAAGCCGCGAATCTATGCGGCTTGTTGAGGAAGATGAATTTTGACCAGCATAGATTTATTTTTAACCAAGTAAAACAGGTTAATATCTATACCGATATCAACCGAGCTACCTAAAATAAAAATAAAAATAATATGCTTGATGCTGAATTTTTAATGTTTTCGTAGTTTTCATAATCAGCACCCGGCCTTTTCTTGAAATAAATCTAACACAGCTCAATGTAACTTTCAATACTTTTTTTCTGAAAATATTTTATAAATTTTCAATATTACTTTATTTATGTCAAATAAGGTAAAAACAACTTCGCTAAACTCAAGAAAATAAAGAAGCCAAAGATATCCGTAGACGCCGTTAAAAATATAGACGAACCCAAAGCTGGATCAAAATTGAAACGTTTGATGATCAAAGGAATCAAGAAGCCAAAACTTGTCGCAATCAACATGTTCATGACCATCGCCATGAAAATGATGACCCCAAACATGATGTTTCCAACCTTCATATAGAGAATGATACCCGCGAGAACACCGATGATTGCCCCTTGTGTGATCCCCACCAACATTTCTCTAAAAACCAAAGGCCAACTTTTCTTGAAATCCAACTCACCCAACGCGATCCTACGCACTACAACCGATAGACTTTGATTCCCTGCATTACCACCCATCCCCGTCACAATCGACATGGATGATGCCAAGGCCACAACCTGTGCAATGACACTTTCAAATAGGGTAACGGTAAACGCCGCTAGAAATGCCGTTCCTAGATTGATCATCAACCAAGGGAGACGCCTTTGAACAGATTTGAATACGGAACGATTCTCAAGATCTTGTCCACGTACCCCAGCTAAACGCAACATATCTTCAGTATGTTCTTGTACGATGACATCGATGATATCATCCACGGTTATGATTCCTAAGAGAACACGTTGCTTATTGATGACGGGTATGGCTTTTAAGTCATACTTAGAAACCAAGAGTGAAACTTTTTCCTGGTCCGT
>JBLJAX010000056.1:0-5440 GCA_047637795.1 Erysipelotrichaceae bacterium
ACACGATGACACGGCACGATGATGCCAATTGGGTTCACATGGCATGCTTGGCCAACTGCACGTAAAGCCTTTGGACTCTGGACAGCCTCAGCAATCTCTTGATAAGAGCGTGTTTCACCATAAGGTATTGCCACAAGTGCTTCCCAAACTGCCTTTTGAAATCGGGTGCCCTCTAGTACCAGAGGTCTTGTAAAAGCCTTGCGTTTGCCTTCCATATATTCCATGAGCTCAAGCATGGTCGCATTCGCTTCCATAAGTGGCGCATCGTTCACATCCGTAAAACTAAGACTGGAGATTCCTTTTTCATCTTCGATGATCTCCAAAAATCGGTCAAAGAAAGGCATCGTGAATCTCATAAATTTTCCTCAAAATACTTCTGTGTGAAGCGAACAGCGGTCTCCAAATCAAATACTTTCGTAACCGCATTGCCAACCAAGCCAGCTTGAATCTTGTTTTGCATCTCCATGGCTCTGCCAATCGGCTTGAAGTCGTCTGAATCATAGTCATGTGTTAAAAACTTGACCCATTCTTCCTTGCCTGCCACATTCATTCTTGAACCCTGGATTTGTAGAGGTCGTTTCCCACTGAGATGTTCACCAAGATGCATACCTGTGCATGAATCATAATCTACACCAATCAAAAGAACCTTGGCTTTTAATTCAACCATACGAGCCAAGGGTGATCGCAAACCAAACTCATCATTCAAGGGATGAGATTGCGTGATCCATTTCGCGTGTTTACCAATGCTCATGAAACTGGCAATGGGATGATTTGAGAAATAGACCGCTGGTCTTTTTTGTAAAGATGTTGCCAATGCACCCATGTAACGCAAATCCTCAAACTTGCTTTGATACACAGGATGCGAATTCCGTATTTTCTGATAGAGCCCAATATCCACAGGTGGATGTTCAAAATAAGCAGGTTCACTGTTGCCAAACGCTTGAGCTGCCATGACCAAAGTACCTTCATACCCGATCACATCCAATATGGCATCGAGCACGGTATTCGAACCACCCAGAATATACCCAATGGCCTTCATGGACGCATGCACTTCTAAAACATCACCTTGCTTGATACCCAGGTGAAGCAATTGCTTCTTGATGTCTTCAGCGTTGATGACTGAAGTGAGTTCTTTACTCTGCAATGACTCCATTTTTAATCAACCGATCTTTGAATTCCTCTTCAGTATCTGTTTGTGCGAGGGAGAATTGATCAACGATCTTGCCTTCATTCACAACATAGATGATTGGAAATGAATAACCAAAAGCTTCATTCTGTTCAAGATGGGATTTAACCAAGTCCTCGAGTACTGCTTGATCTTCTTTATCGTATTCAACGTAATAGACAACCGTTCCGGATTCATCAATAACGGTTTCTACGATGCTACGGAAAATCTTACATGCGGCACAATACGATAAACCGAAGTAAACCACGAAGCTTTCATTGGCTTCGAATTTATCGGTAATTTCAACTGGTTTGACTTGCGTCAATCCCTTTTGTGTACAACCACTAAGAATCATGGCGATTAATAATGCACTAATGAGTAACTTCTTCATACGCCCTCCTATTCCGCGTTATGATGGGCGATTCGACTTGCGGCAGAGGCCGCGATCGCTCCGACGATGTCATCTAAAAAAGTATGACACATATGACTATGCTCATTGAGTTCTTTGATGATCAAGGGTTTTTCACGATCGATGAACCCGAAATTCGTCAATGCGATGGATCCATAAAGATTACAGATGCCATACGCCAAGACCTCATCAATCCCATAAAGACTATAGTCATTTATCAGTATAGCATGCAAATCATCGTCTTGTAACTGATTCGATTCGGTCAACTTATCGAGGGTGATACCCGTAATGATCGCATGTTGGACCTCACGTTTTCGAATCACATTTTGAATGACCGCAAGAATCTCATCCTCTTTGACATCCGGATGATATTTTGACTGCAGATAGAGGACACATTGAGCGATATCTGTTAACTCAACACCTCTTTCTGATAATAAGGCAACGCATTTTTCGTACATCTTTATTCCTATTTTCTTTCTATATTGATATTTATGCTTTGAGCACATTTTTCAAGCAGTTGTGGGCTAAGTGATTCCAATACCGTTTCTTTATCTTGAATGGTTAGATAGGATGCATAGATTCCCATTCTACATGCGTCGATCCAAGACTTGTTTTGTAAACGCTGACTTAAGTATACCCCTAAAAAGGCATCCCCAGCACCGGTCGTATTGACCACGGGTACTGAAGCATGTGAGAAATGGACTTTTTCTTCTCCCACCTGAGCATAGATACCCGTTTCACCCGCCGATATGAATACTTCTTTGATGCCTTGTTGGCTGAAATAGGTCAAGGCTTTTAAGATCTGATCCTCTGTATCCAAAGTGAAGCCACATAAAATCTCAGCTTCCATTTTGTTGGGCTTAAAGACATCGAGATACTTTAAGATGCCTTTGGCTCGATGCGCTTTCTTCGATGAAATCGGATCCATCACAAGCTTAGCTGGAATCTTCGCGCACAGTGATGCTAAGGCGTCTTCACTTAAATTGGTATCGATTGAACAATAATCATCTTCATTCATAGTGCGGATGATGGCTTCAAAATCACGTTCTTCGAATTGACCGAGAATCTCCATGTCTGCCAAACCAAGAAACATTTCACCATGGTCATCCAACAAAGCAAGATAACTGGCTGTATCCGATGCTTCAGAAAAACGACTGTAACGTAAATCCAGCTTTAGTTTTTCACATTGTTGGTAAGCAAACTGACCCAAAGCATCCTTACCGAAAAGACTCATCAGATAAACTTCCGCATTCATCTTTACCGCATTCTCCGCAATGTTGCGTGCAACACCACCCAGAGACAGTTTGACTTGACCTGGATTTGAGTCATATAGGTTTAGCTTTTGATAAGGTCTACCCACTAAATCAATGGTAGTCCCTCCGATACAATACAGTTTTGCCATAAACACCCCTTAAGGAAAGCGTGGATTTCTCCACGCTTATTCATCCTCTTCATTATCCATATGATGTTTAGCATTTGCAACGACTTTATCTGCAATCGGTTGCGGAGCGGGTTCATAGCGATCAAACACTTGCGTGTATGTCCCTATTCCTTGAGTAAAGGATCGGAGTTCTGTTGAATAACGCATTACTTCCGACATCGGAACTTCAGCGGATACAACTTGTTCGCCTTCATCATTTAATTCCATTCCAAGAATCAAACCTCTGCGTTTATTGAAATCACCAATGACGGTTCCGGTGTATTCTTCAGGAATGGTCACACTGATTTTTACGATAGGTTCCAATAAGGCGGGTTTTGCAAGTGGCATCCCAGCTTTGTAAGCAAGACGAGCGGCCATTTTGAAGGCGATTTCTTTTGAGTCGACTTCGTGGTATTTACCATCAATCAAAGTAGCTTTGACACCTACGACACGATAGCCCGCTAGAACCCCTTTGACCATCGCTTCTCTCAAGCCTTGTTCAACGGCTGGGAAGTATTGTTTAGGGACGGCTCCACCAAAGACTTTTTCTTCAAACACCATGTCTTCACTATCACAAGGTTCAAACGTAACGAAGACATGTCCGAATTGACCTGCGCCACCGGATTGTTTCTTGTGTTTACCTTCGACAGTAACGGTTGAACGTATGGTTTCACGATAAGGAATCCGTGGTTCTTTAAGATCGACATCCACTTTGTATTTGTTATGCAATTTATTCACAACGACATCCAAGTGTTGGTCCCCTAATCCATAAACGACCAATTCATTGGTTTCACCATTCTTTACCATCTTGAAGGAAGGATCTTCCTCTTCAATGCGTTGGAGCGATGTACTCATCTTATCTTCATCATTCTTGCTCTTTGGCCAAATGCTCATTGCCAATAGACCCTCTGGGAAGACGATGCTTGGGTAACGAACGAGTTTTGCTTTCGTAGCCAAGGTGTCATTGGTTTGTGTGTACTGAAGTTTTACGATCGCCCCTAAGTCACCTGTAAAGAGTTTACCAACGGCCAACTGATGTTTGCCTTTAATGATAAAGATCTGAGCGACTTTTTCAGACTTGTCTTTTTGAACATTCACAACTTGTGTATCGGACGTCAAGACACCACTCATGACTTTGACAAAGGAGATACGGCCAACAAATGGATCAATCAAGGTCTTATAGACCAATGCACTAAAGGCTTCCGATTCATCCGTATGCATTTTGACGACTTCATCATTGGCATCCAAAGCATCAACGGTTCCAATTTCTCCATAGGATGGGAAATATTCACCAATCAAATCCAACAAACGTTCAATCCCCAACATCTTGACGGCGCTACCCGCATAAACGGGACGAATCTCACCAGAACGAACACCCAAACGTAAACCTTGAACGAGTTCAGCTTCATCAAACGTTTCACCTGAGAAGAACTTCTCCATCAAATCATCACAGGTCATCGCAACCGCTTCACTGATTTGATCACGATATTCTTCAACTTGAGCACTAAGCTCAGCAGGGACTTCTTTAGCATTCTCACGATCATTCAAATACCAAGCTTTGTTTCTCAAGACATTGACCGAACCAACGATCTGTCCATTCTCATAAATTGGAAGTTCAAATGGAATAACCGTTTTACCAAAGGTATCGCGTAGTTGATTATAAACCTTTTCGAAACTCGAGTTTTCTTCATCCAGTTTATTGATAAAGAAAATTGTTGGCAATTTACGCTTCGTCACTTGTTTGAAGGCACGTAAGGTTCCTGTTTGGACACCATCCTTACCATCCACAACAATCAAAGCATTGTCCGAAACCGCTAAACCCGCTTCCATTTCCTGTGCATAATCGAAGTAACCTGGCGTATCGACGAAATTGATCTTATGATCTTTCCACTCAATTGGAGCGAGTGATGTGAAGACCGATTGTCCTCGTTTGATTTCTTCTGCATCGTAATCCAAGACAGAGGTTCCATCAATCGTTTTACCCATCCGATCCGTAACCTTGGTCAAATGAAGCATCGCTTCAACGACCGCCGTCTTACCCGAACCGGAATGACCTAAAAGACAGATGTTTTTCACTTCATGTGCTGCATAATCTTTCATTTTCGTTTGACTCCTATTTCAACAACGGCTTGAGTTCCGTTAAACAATCCGTACGAACATAATGAATGGCTTTATTACCTTCTGCGTCCACCAATTCCTTATCTGCACCATGATCCAATAAATACTGAACCATTTCAGCGTATCCACTGTAAGCAGCACGCATCAGAGCTGTACATCCATTATTGTCTTGTTCATTGATTTTTACGTCTTGTTTCAATAGGAGTTTGATGACATCATAACGGAATGCCAAACACGCTTCCATCAAGACCGTACGTCCCATCTCATCCTTAGCATCAGGATTTGCACCCTTCTTGAGCAACAAATCCACAACATCCGAGAGGCCCAA
>JBLJAX010000057.1:0-3274 GCA_047637795.1 Erysipelotrichaceae bacterium
ATCCAAGCCAGGATCTTTTAAGAAGTTGCGGTTACAAATTTTTCCCAAAACGGTGTGATCACCGATATGTTCAGAAATCGTTACGATGGCGATTGGAACGATAACCCATGTTTCAACACCAAAGTAGAATTGATATGTCTGGAAATTGCCAAGTTTGAACGGCAAGATGAAATCAGGTATCGAGAACCAAGGTGCAGTGGTTACAGCTGTGAAATCAACCAAACCCAACAAGAAGGCAACCAAGTATCCACCGAAGATCCCGATGATGAAGGGGATGATGCGCATGAATCCTTTTCCTAAAGACATGACGGTTGCGGTGATTGCGAAGGTCGCAATGGCCGTAACGATGATGCGCCAGTCTCCGCCACTGGTGAACCCAGCAGAACCAACAGCAACACTGGCCAAACCTAAACCAATGATGATGATCATCGGACCGATGACGATTGGAGGCAAGAGTTTATCGACCCAACCTTTACCGATCATCTTAACTATCAAAGCAATAACGACGTAAACTAAACCAACAAGAATCAAGCCTGTTTGAGCAGCACTGACATCGCCTCCCAAGGATTCTTTCGCAATAATAACAGCGGTGATATATGCAAATGATGAACCTAAATAGACAGGTACTTTAGCCTTGGTCGCCGCAATGTAAATCAGCGTCCCAATACCCGAAGCAAACAATGCGACCGAGATCGGTAACCCTGTCAGTATTGGAACCAAGACGGTTGCGCCAAACATCGCAAAGACATGCTGGAAACTTAGGGCTGCCCATTTCAATACCGGGGGCTTTTCGTGGACATCATACAACAATTCATTCTTCATGTTTCTTTCCTCCTGCACAGGTCATAAAAAAGGACTTTACGTAAAAGTCCCTTAAATGGTCGGAAGGTTTTTGCTTTCCTTGGTGACCTCTCTGGATCACATTTAAAGGACCTATGCTAGAAGTAGTTTAGCACAAGTATTAAGGCTTGCCTAGCATTTTTTTATGAAATTTTTCACGACTTTATTCATGATTAAAATCCCTATTATAACGATTGAGCAAACCTAAATAGATCCAAAAAATGTAAGCGACAGAGACCACACTGATGTTGAAGAACGCTTGTGTACAGTAACCAAAGATCGTAGCGGCTAAGATGAAGGTCATCGGATCCTTGAGATGCTTGTAATTATCAAATGCACTTTTAAATAAAAATGCAAGATAAGCAATCAAACTAGGGATGCCACTGGTGACGGCTAAATGCAGATATTCATTGTGAGCCTTATCCGCAATCATAACCCTTCCAAACATTTTTATACTGTCTTGATTGAAGCGTTCCATAAAGACGATATGAAGATTCTCTATGCCGACCCCAAAGAGTGGATAGTCTTTGATGAGCTCAATGACGCGAATCCAGATGAACATTCTAAAGGAACCCAAGGTATCCAGATTCCCTTCATTCTTAACCAATGCGGTGAAGTCCGATGAAATCGTTAAGAAACGTCCAAGTAAAGCTTGATTGCTCGATAGATTGTAAAACAGGATCAAAGCCAAGCTTAAGCTTGTGACGGAAAGTAATGCTCGTTTTTTAAGTGGATGTTTAAAGATGAACTGCATGCTCCCTGCAAAAAGTAAGGTTGCAAGATATCCAATCCAAGCACTGCGTGTCATATTTATCAACAATACATAGAAAACCAAACTATACGTGAAATACGCATAGAGCTTATGTTTGAAGAGAATCAGATAAAGATGCCAAGGTAAGATCAAAACCAGATATGCCCCAAAGAAATTCGGATTACCAAATGTAGCAAAGGGTTTTGTCCAATGCATGCGTGTCAGGTCTCGTGTGAACATTTCCAAACCATTGGCTTGAAGCAAGGCGTAGAAAGCCAGAAGCGTACTTCCAAAAACGATGCCTTCTATGAACCAAATAGGAATCTTCTTGATCAATCGTGCGAAAAGAAACAAAAACAGATACAGCATTTGCGTCACATACCCGTCATAACGTAAGAACTGACCCCCCAAAGACAACTGCAGATCATGTGAGAAGAAAAGTGAAAGCGTTAAAAACGCAAAATAGATGAGTACCAAACGATTGATCCAATCCCATCTAAACAACAGCCCAATCATCTTTGCATTCAATGCCACCATCACCAAGAGAATCGATACTACCACAAGCAATGCAAGATACTTTGGGTAATAGAAAAAATCCAGCACCGACCATAAGGGTACATAGACGAATGGAACCATTACAGGCACCAATAGAATGATAAATTCAATCCGTTTCAGAAATGGATTTGCTTGCATATGGCACCAATCGACCCAAGAGGATCCAGAATAAGAATGCAACCGATACGACACTGATGTTAAAGAAAGCTTGTACCAAATAAGCAATGATCACCGCAAGAAGTAGATTCTTTTCTTTTGAAACACTGTTCTTTAGGACCACGAATACCAAAGTTAAATATGCAATCAAACTTGGAATGCCTGCGGAAACTGCGATGTTGAGATATTCATTGTGTGCTTTATCGATGGTCATCAAGCGTCCCATGACACTTTGCATATCTGTTTGATAATGCTCAAAAAACAACTTTGGAAGATAATCAAAACCATAACCAGTTAAAGGTCTTTCTTTAATCAGCTCAAGGACATGCGTCCAGATAAAGATACGATAGGAACCAGCCTGAGGTGCAGTCTCAGCTTGGACGAGTACTTCCACTGCTTCTTTCGGGATGGATAACGCATGCGTCACCACTTGGTTTTGGTGACTTGAATTAAATTGAACCAATATGACAAAACTAATCACAAAGATCAAACTGATCTTTGACAAATAACTCGTAGATTTACGTGCTAACCATAAACAAACAAACAAGCCGACACTTGCCCCTAGCCATGCGCCGCGAGTCATACTCGCAAGCAGAGCATAGAAAACCAAAGCATAGAGCACAACTCCGATATGGAACTGATGCTTGAACATGTACCAAATGCTTAACGGTAAAGCCATCACCATAAAGGACCCATAGAAATTGGGATTACCCAATGTTCCAAATGCACTTTGCCATCCCAAACGTACATCATCACGTAAGATGGGATCGAAACCACTCGTTTGAGCGATACCATAGATGGCTTGGACCACGATGCCTGCAAGCAGCATCTTAAGTACCCATTTATCATTACGTATGAACCGGGATCCCCAAAATAGAAAGAGATACAGGACAATGGTCAAATACCCTTCATACCGATAAACACGTCCAAACAAGCTCTCTTTGAGATCCAAGGCAAAAAACAAGGAGAGCG